>JAJFLP010000062.1 GCA_021772635.1 Verrucomicrobiota bacterium
CCTTGTCGTTCCATGGAGGCGACGGAGGGCGATGCCCGAGAACAAGGCGTAGGATCGAGTTCATGAGTGCCCTAGATCGACGAGCGCACACGCGATGAGTTCCTTGGGGGTCGAATCTTGCGCCTCCAGTGCGGCGGCGAAAAGCTGTATAAGATGCTGCGCCTTGGCCACAGCCTCCGGCGGAGCGGCTGGGATAGGGTCCTTGTGCTCGTCCTGGCGACGCTGCAAGATCGTCTGGTCGGACTGAATCTCATGGAGGCGCTGGCGGCGTGTTTCTATCGCTTTTTGAGCGGATATATCTTGATGATCTTCGAGGTCGTCCGAGCCCTTCGTCATGGTCATTGGCCCTCAAAAAGTTGCGCTATGGTTCTGGAAATCGGACCAACGTCGCGCTCGGACATTCGTTTCGCCACCAACTGTTAACTAGGGCTCTACCGGCGGGGTCTGCTGCGTCTGGTTGTCGAGGCGATTGGCCGACCGGCGAGCAGCGGCAAGGTCAAACTCTCGTAAGTCGTGTAAGCTGAGCGTTATGCGCCCTTAACGTAAGACAGCCGTCAGCTTTTCAATGACTCGCACTACCGTTAGCGACGGTCGGTCTGCGCAAGTGTGCTTCTTCCCCTCCACAGTGCGAGCTTCCGGTAAGTGGGGCAGGAAAGCACCACGGCAGCCTGCGCAGGCTCGGGCGGCGGCGGTGCGAGTTATTAGTGCCAGAAAATCCAACGGCGAGAACGACCAATACAGTTATCGGCGAGGTCAGTTATATCTGGTACTCCGCTCGCACCAAGTCAGCTGCCAGTATTCGCAGATCATCATCGGAGTCTCTGCAGCTTTGGACCCGCAATTCTTCAGGCGTAACGTCGCGGATTAGGGCGGCCGAGAGGTCAAGAGGATCAATGTTGACGATTTGGAGAACGCCAAAAATTCCGGGAGTCCGGCAAATCCGGGTCCATGTCGACGTTCATCTGGTTTTCAGGAACGAGAAAGCCCCGCCTTGTTCTTCACGCGTTTCCACGCTGTAGGTGCCGGATGGCTGCACGCCCTCCAACCCCTCAAGGTGAAGGGCCGCGCGAAGGCCACCCTCGTTTCACGTGCGCTTAACGTCATTGCGTTTCTGTTGAAGATGAAGCCGGAACCAGATCGCCATTCGGGGCCATACCTTTGAGAAACTTGAAGAGATCACTGTCCGTGGAGAGGACCAGAGTGGTGTTCTCACCGATAATCGACTTATAGGCTTGCATGGTCCGTGTGAACTCATAGAACGCCACCGCTTGAGGACTCTGGTTGTAGGCCTTGGAGTAGATTTCCGTGGCTTTCGCGTCGGCGACGCCACGGATCTCCTCGACCTCGCGATAGGCTTCGGACTGGATCTTGTTCAGATCGCGCACACGATTGCCGCGGATTCTGGCGGCCTCGCCGTTACCTTCCGACAGGAAGCGTTCCGCGATCTGTCGCCGTTCACTGATCATTCGATCGTAGATCTTCGGGCGCACGCTTTCATTGTAGTTGATCCGCTTGAAGCGGATATCGAGCAACTCGATGCCAAACACGCGCACCTTCTCGGCCGCCGCCGCAAAGATCTCCTGCTCGACCAGTTGTCTCCCCTTCTGAATCGGAACCAACGCGCCGATGTCCTGCGCTCGTTCCGAGTCCGTGAGCAGAACGTCGCGCAACGGCACGCGGTCCTTGGTGGTGCGGATGATTTCGATCAGCTCGTGTTTGGCGACGGCATTGCGGGTCTCGCTGCCAAGAATATCGTCGAGGCGGGATTGCGCGCTGCGTTCATCGCGGAGCCGTAGAAAGTACTGGAGCGGCTCTGTAATCCGCCAGCGCGCGAAGAGGTCGACCGAGATGTAAAGCTTGTCCTTGGTCGGCATATCCGACGGACTGCCGTCCCACTCAAGAACCCGCCTGTCGATGGCATTGACATCCTGGACGAAGGGCAGCTTGAACTTGAGACCGGCGGTCGTCACGGGAACGCCAACCGGCTTGCCGAACTGGGTGATGATCACTTGTTCGACTTCGTTCACGGTATAGGTCGAACTCACCGTGATAAAGGTCGCCAGACCCAGAACCGCCAGGATCGCGATCAGCGCGGCTCTCTTCATGGTTTTTCTCCCGTCTCGGAACTGAGATTCAACAATGGCAGGATACTGCGTGTCGTTTCATCGACGACGATCTTGGAGCGTACGCCCGGCATGACGTCCTGCAGGGTTTCGATATAGATGCGGCGACGTGTAACCTCCGGGGCCTTGCTGTATTCAGCCAATAACGCGCTGAACCGGGCGACATCTCCTTCCGCTTCATTGATTCTCTTGAGCCGGTAGCCGTCGGCCTCGCGGATCCGCTGATCCTTCTCTCCTTCAGCCAACGGGATCACCTTATTATAATCGCGTCGGGCTTCGTTGATCAGCTTCTCTTTCTCTTGCTGGGCCTGGTTGACCTCGTTAAACGACTCCTGTACCGGTTCAGGCGGATTGATGTTTTTCAACTGCACCTGGTCAATGCTAATCCCCATGGCGTACTTGGTTGAGAGCGCCTGCATTTTGGTTAGCGCTTCCGATTCTATTTCCTGTCGCCCGATGGTAATCACCTCGTCCACGGTGCGATCGCCGACCACCTCCCGCATTACGGATTCGGATACGTAACGGAGAGTTTCACTTGGTTCCCTAACCTCGAAAAGGAATTTAACGGGATCAGAGATGCGGTATTGAACCACCCATTCAACCAGTGCGGCGTTTAAGTCACCCGTGACCATCTGCGTTTCGCGTTTGCCATCGCGAGGTATAGGACCCTGATATGGATCGCCGGCACCTGGGGTAGTAAACCCGAATTCCTGTTTCAATTGTCGTTTGACAGGAACTATTGTCGCCACGTCAATGCCCAATGGCAGCTTTAAATGCAATCCCGGTGGAACGTCATTGTGATATTTACCAAAGCGTTGGACGACGGCGACAGAGTCGCTCGGCACAGTGTAAAATGCGGTCCATAATCCTAGCCCCACCAAAACAAGAACAACAAAAGTGACGTTTCCACCTGAGCCACCGCTCGGCATCATCTGCTTGAGCCGGTCTTGCCACTGCCGAATCAGATTTTCAAAATCCGCCCCGGGTGTTGCCCCCCTATCCCAACCGCTATTATTGTCCTGCGATGACATTAGAATCTCCTTTCTTGAGCGCTTTAGTATGGACTACATAAATTTTAATTTCTTTGGCAAGTCTCTTTATCGCCTGCTCTGCATGTTTCAAATTTACTAACATTATTATTCCTTGATTTTGAATGTATTAATTTAGTTATCTGGAAGCAGTATAGCTTCGAAATATAGTTCGGAGTCCCTTGGGTTATTAATCTAAAGCCGTCCAAAAATTCGACTGCTTGCAGTCTAAGTTACAGCGGCGGACCGTTTTTCGCGAGACATAACTGCACCAGATCGTCGGTCACCGCCGTGCCGTCGCACATTACTGTACCCGCCCCTCCCCAATTAATTTTTAAAGTGCCATCCTCTTCCGGAACCGCGCCACAGCAGCAAACAACATTGGGGACATATCCGCTAACCTCACAGAATTCTTCTGGCCGCAGGATTCAATAATCGGCGACGCCGATCAATCCGGACGGGTCCTCAGATCATGAAGAGCCACGCCACGCCGATAGACCGCACCGGCCATGGTCTCGAATACCCGATCGTAAATGGAAAGCCCGCCAGACTCAGTCTCAAAAAACGGCGCTTATATTCAGCGAGGTGGGTAGAGGGTTCTTCGACTGTTTTCCAACAAAGAAAACCTTCTGCTCAATCCGCTCAACTGCCGGTTGTTGGGGTGCAATCGAGATGTTAACACGATCACGTGTGACCGAACCTGCCAGCGTGATCACCTCGGGTGACATGGTTGCTGAAAAAAAGAGTGATTGTCGGTTCGCAGGAAGCCTCGAAATCACTTTGCGAATATCAGGAATGAACCCCATATCAAGCATTCGATCGGCTTCATCGAGAACGAACATTTCGATGTTATCCAGGCGTACGACGCGCTGCTGAATCAGGTCGAGAAGCCGCCCGGGTGTAGCCACCACAATATCTGGCCCTCGACGTAACTTAATAACTTGTGGATTCTGATTGACACCGCCAAAAATCACGGTGTGGCTGATTCGCAAATGACGACCGTACCGGGTAATGCTCTCGCCTATTTGCACCGCCAATTCACGCGTTGGCACCAGTACCAGGACACGGGGCAAGCTAGGCGCGGGGCTACGTTTGTTTTGCGCAAGATAATGCAGAATGGGAAGCACGAATGCTGCTGTCTTTCCAGTCCCGGGTTGGGCACACCCAAGCAAATCCCGTCCGTCTATCAGATGCGGTATAGCCTGCGCCTGTATCGGCGTTGGGGAATGATAGCCGTCGTCGGCTACAGCTCGTTGAAGTTGTGGGATAAGGGCCGCAAACGCGCCCCTAGGATTATGATTCTGTTGATTTATATGCATATATTCCCTTATTCGATTGTTAAGATATACTGCGAGCAGTAGATGACGTAAATGACTTACAAAGAACCCCAGATCCCACAATAGCGGGACTAGATCCATGGATCCAGCCAAAGTCATAAATGACTTTGAAATAGCTCGCTATTTCCCGCAGTCGCGGGACTGATCTTTGCCCAGCCAGAAGCTTCGTGACTCATTGATGTCAAACACACTGAAAACTCTCGTGACGAAATTCATGCATAGATCAGGCTAGCCTGATCTATGCACAAACTTTCTACTGCTAAATCCTATTTCGTCTGATCTCTGGTCAAATATTTCAAGCAGATCGTGAGATTAGTAACTATGCCGCCCGCCACCACCGGATCCGCTGTTGCTGCCGCGATTATCGGAACGCGGACGAGCTTCATTCACGGTCAAAGCCCTGCCGTTTAGCTCTTTTTCATGCAGACCTTCAATAGCAGCTTGCGCTTCTTCTTTTGAAGCCATTTCAATGAATGCAAACCCTTTTGATTTACCCGTGTACTTGTCCATGATTACCGTCACTGAGTCAATTTTTCCAAATGCTTCAAAGGCGGTTCTTAAATCATCTTCGGTTGCGTCGTACGACATATTTCCAATATAAATATTCATCTATTTCCTCTCGTGATTTTTGCTATGCTATTTGTTTTCAACCTCGTATTACATAGCTGATAACATGAGGCTGATATTGTTCCGTCTCGACTGAAGGACTCCAACGCATTAGCACAAAGCCTTGGGGTTTCAGTTATTGCAGTCCGGTAGCGATTGCTTTGGATCACGGGATGAAAGCGCCATACAAATCTGTCCGATTCCAAGGCACACTTGTACCGAAAATTAATCGGCGCTTTCGCGTCCAGCAGATATTTCGGGAGACGGGGAATATTAAGAATGGGTATTCTTAAACCGAAAATAATCAGATACCGCTAAAACGATAGTTCTAACGATTGAAGCCAAAGAGAAGTTTGACGGAGTCAACGAAGGTAGGAAAAAAGGGAGGTAGAATTCTACTTTAATTGGCTGGTCCAAATAGACGTTGACCGCACTCGGCGGAACAAAACTACTGCCATTGGTCTATTATGTACCCCAAAATCGTAAATTCAATCCTGATTCGCAAAAAACTAAACAACGATCCGTCGTCGCCAAGGCTAGTGCCTCCGCTGAAGCTACGGCGCTCTCGCGAAAGCGGATGTCGCAACAGGTTTTCGATAGCGATCCCGATTTCGACTCCGATCGGTCGTCCCACGGGCTCATCGTCGATGGGATGGTTGTGTTTTAATATGTAATTTACGTCCTGTCATTAAAGCGTAAAGGACCTACTGTCGTCGTACACTTGTTATTGGTTGCCATCCACCCGAATGATAAAGCACCTCTCGAAATTTCTTATATAAGTAAAATAGCTAGCCTGATCTATGCACGAACTTTCTACTGCGAGCACGCATTGTACATGACCTAAATGAGTTACAAAGAACCCAAGATCCCGCAATAACGGGACTAGATCCATGGATCCAGCCAAAGTCATAAATGACTTTGAAATAGCTCGCTATTTCCCGCAGTCGCGGGACTGGGCTTTGCCCAGCCAGAACCTTCGTAACTCATTGATCTCAAAAACACTGCGAACTCTCGTGACGAAATTCATGCATAGATCAGGCTAGCATCCGATATCGGACAGGTGTAAGGTATCGCCGAGGATCCAGCACCGATGGTAAGTATTATTAATTATTCATTATTAACGAGTTAACTCTGAGAAGGTTGCCGCTGGTATATAAAATGCGAAACAGTTTCAAATTGTAGAGTTTATAATTATGACGAATGGACATAATCCAAAAAATACGAACATAGAACTCGCCGTTGAAGTTGAACGACTGAAGGTTGAAGTTGATAAACTGCAGCGTACCGAAGCCTATCACGAACGACAAATTGACCTCCTCCGCAAGTCTCTTCATGAATCTGCGGCTCTTAAGAAAGCATTAGACGAGTCGACAATCTTCAGTATAACGAATCGCGACGGTCGCATAATCTACGCCAACGAGGAATTTCGCAAAATATCGCAGTATTCACATGATGAAATATTTGGTCAGCGCCATAACATACTAAATTCCGGATACCATCCTAAGAAATTCTTTGCGGACATGTGGCAGACAATATCGAAGGGAGACGTCTGGCGAGGCGACATCAAGAACAAGGCGAAAGATGGCACCCACTACTGGGTCAGTACGACTATCGTTCCAGTTTTGGACACTGACGGCGTTCCAAGTCATTATCTGGGAATGCGGACTGACGTTACTACCGAGAAATATGGAGCGATTAAGGGAGAAGGGGCGCGACTTCGAGCGATACTGGAGACAACAGTCGACGGAATAATTACGATAGACCGCAACGGTATCGTTGCGTCTTTCAACCCGGCCAGTGAGAGAATTTTCGGTTATGATGCTGAGGAAGTCATAGGACGGAATGTGTCAATGTTAATGCCTTCTCCGGACAAAGAGAAACACGATGGTTATATCGGACATTATTTGGAGACGGGAGAACGAAAGATCATCGGCATCGGTCGCGAAGTCAGTGGCCGAAGAAAAGACGGAAGCGTATTTCCGTTATACCTGGGTGTGAGTGCAATGAAGATAGACGGTCAGGTGACATTCACAGGGATTGTCCGGGATCTGACCAAGTCGAAGAAGTCAGAGAATGCCTTACGACAAAGTGAAGAGCGCTACCGAATTCTGGTCGAAAGTTCACCTGACTGTATACACGAAATAGGTTTGGACGGGCGCTTCCTCTCGATTAATAGAACTGGATTGAAGATGATGAGGGTGAAATCGCAGAAGGACGTGTCCGGCAAGCTGTTTCTGGACCATGTTGCGATAAAAGATCGGCCGCGCGTTTCCAGATTTCTGGATGACGCGTATCATGGAAAAACCTCGCGATTCGAATTCGAATGCCTCGGAGTCGGACATGCATACCTCGTTTCTTCGATCTTCGTACCTATAAAGAATTCTGACGGTGAAATTACAAAAGTTATGGGAGTGGCCCAGGACGTTACGGATCGCAAGTACGCTGAGGAACGGGCTATTCAGTTCGGTCGTATCCTGGATGGTTCCCTTAATGAAATTTTCATCTTTGACGCGAGGACATATAAGTTCATCCATGCAAATCGCGGGGCGCTAGATAATCTCGGTTATTCGCCAGAGGAAATGTACAAGCTTACACCGTTCGATATAAAGCCCGAGTTTAACCGAAAATCGTTTACAAAACTGGTCGAACCGCTTCGCAAACGGGAGCGCGAAATAATCGAATTTACAACTGAACACGTCCGAAAAGACGGATCGAGGTATTCAGTCCTTGCACACCTGCAATTGACAGATTTCGAATCGATTCCGGTTTTTGTCGCCACAATTCTTGACGTCACCGAGCGAGAGGCGGTAGAGGATGAATTAAATAGCGCTCGGGAAGAATTAATGCTGCAAACGCTGTTTGCCCAAAGGCTGGCCGCCTTGGCCACAATGGCCGGTGGAATCGCGCATGAACTCAATCAGCCCTTAAGCGGAGTAAAGGTTTACTCGGAAACGATCAAAACTTTACTCACGTCCGGGTCCGAGGTCGATTCCCAGAAGATATTGAGTACGGTGGACAAAATAATCGGGCAGGTAGATCGCGCCTCCCAGGTCATTGATCACATGCGTGAATTCGCATCGGAACAATCTGACCTCTCGGCGAATATTATTCTTGCGAAGGATCTGGTAGATGGCGTATTCGAACTTATCGGACAACAACTGCGGAACCACCAGATTAGGTTCATTAACAAAGTGAATCCGACATTAGAAATACGAGTTAATAAGACTCGATTAGAACAAGTGCTCATCAACTTAATTTCGAACGCGAAAGACAGTATCGAATGCAAGAAGAACTCGATTGAGAGAGAGATCCTCATTTCGTCGCATGCCGGTACACAGTACTCGATCATCAGAATTTATGACACAGGTGTGGGGGTTGCGGAGGAAATCCGCGGGAACCTCCTGGAGCCTTTCGTGACAACGAAAGGACCGGATCGTGGAATGGGTTTGGGGCTCTCTATCTGCCACGGCATTCTTCGCGAATACGGCGCGTCAATTGAACTGGAAAAGACAGGTGTCGACGGGTCGACGTTCAAACTCAAATTCCCAGTCGTTGAAAAGGGAGAAAGTCTATGAAAAAAACTGATCAGTTAACACCCCGTGCACGTCTTACTGTGCTGATTGTTGACGATGACTATGCAGTGAGAGACAGCCTTTCGGGCTACCTTGAAAGCACCGGATGGCATACCGCGATGGCAGAGACAGCCGAAAAGGGGCTGGAACTCGTTAAGTCTGGAGAAGGAGACATTGTTATTACGGATGTTCGCATGCCCGGAATGAATGGGATCGAGCTCACATCTAAAATTAAGGAGTTCGATCCTGACATAGAAGTCCTTATCGCGACCGGACACAGCGATGAGAGTCTCGTTATCGATGCGCTTAAGGTCGGCGCATTCGATTACTTCCGTAAGCCGATTAACGCCAAGGAGGTTGCCGTATCACTGGAACGGACGAGGCGGTTTCGCGAGCTTAAACTCGAAAATAAAAGACTGAAAGCACTTGTCGAACGATATACCAAAGTGGATGATCGGCACAGTTTCATCGGCCAGTCTCCCGCGACGCAGGCGCTGATGAGCCAGATTGAGAAAGTCGCGGCCTCTCCGAATACCACCGTTCTATTAACGGGTGAGAGCGGCGTCGGCAAAGAGGTGGCCGCACGATTAATACACAAGATCTCAAGACCTCCTTCTGCACCATTTATCGCGGTTAATTGTGGGGGGATTGCTGAAACGTTGCTTGAGGCGGAACTGTTCGGGCGGGAGAAGGGCGCGTATACCGGCGCTGACAAAATGGTTCCGGGTGTATTTGAATTGGGGGCAGGTGGAACCGTGTTACTTGATGAAATTAGTGAGATGAGCAGCCAGGCGCAAAGTCGATTCCTCCGGGTCCTTGAGGACAGTTGTATCCGGCGCCTTGGTGGTACGAAGGAACTTGTTATCGATAACACCCGGATTATCGCGGCGACAAATCGAGACCTAAAGAAACGCGTAGCAGACGGGAAATTTCGCGAAGACCTTTATTTTCGTGTGATGGTTGCGCCGATTCATATACCCCCGCTGCGAAAGCGTACCACGGATATACTTCCCCTTGCTAAATACTTTCTTGACATCGTAAACAAAAGGAACGAGATAGGCTTCTACTTTTCCAAACAAGCCGAGGTTGCATTGATGCAATACGATTTTCCTGGAAATACGCGCGAGTTACGAAACATGGTGGAACGAGGCACAGTCTTTGCCGCTACCTCTGAGATTAATCCACCTGACCTTGGTATCGATACAGTCGCTACGGATTCGGCTCAAGCAACCTCGGCAAGCAGCACCGGTCAATCGGTCCTTTCCGACAACTTGGATCTGGCGGCAAATGAAGGAAATTTGGTTCGTACCGCGATATCATTGAATCCTTCCAATCACTCTGCAGCCGCCCGCGCGCTTGGCATCACCACCCAGGCTTTGTACCGCAAAATAGAGAAATTCCAATTAAAATAGGCGCTTGTTTTATGTCTCGTCCCGTAACTAGCCGGCAGACACTTGCGACTATAGCTGCCGTTCTCCTCGGTGTTTTGGTCGGCGTGGGAGGATTTACGTTTCAGTATGGGGAAGGCCTTTCATATTTCAGTAAAGATCCTGCGGCCTGCATGAACTGTCATATCATGGAACCGCAGTTCGCGTCCTGGCAGAAATCGAGCCACCATACCGTCGCGACGTGTGTCGATTGCCATCTTCCCCATGACTTTTTTGCCAAGTACGTAGCTAAAGCAGAGAACGGATATAACCACTCAAAAGCGTTCACATTCCAATCCTTTCACGAGCCAATTACTATTACCGACAAAAACAGCCGTATACTTGAAAGGAATTGTCTCGAGTGCCACCAGGAAATTGTCGACAGCCTCATGTTAAAAACGAACCGCCACCACGGTGAAGGGATGCGATGCGTACGTTGCCACCACTCAGTCGGCCACGGTGAAATGGTCGGTCTCGGAGGACCTGAATGAAATCATGCTCTTATTCTGACCGAGATATACTGCAAGCAGTACAATTTTTGGATAACTTGGATGTAACCACTCAGGAGATTCCGAACGATAATTCGAAAACTCGAAGGTGTTTGGTATAACAACCGTAATCTGGGTCTGTACCGTACGATGCAATCTTAATCCTAACGTCCGGGTTCGATTACTTTCCCGTACAAATCAGAGGAAGAGGAAGACATGAAAGACGAAGTTTCTGACCTGCGCATACGTAAAACGCTCGTGTTACTTATAATTGCGGCCGCGGCCGCCAGCGCCTTGGTGACTGCCTTACTAATCAATATCTTCGAGCGAAAGAGCGAAGGCCGAAACGCGTATATTCGTCTCGTGGAAGTTACAGAGGACGACACTGACCCGGAAAAATGGGGCGCGAACTGGCCACGTCAATACGAGTCTTACAAGAAAACCGCGAACTCAACGCGGACACGATTCGGCGGTCACGGCGGCAGTGAAGCGATGCCGGAACAGAAAATTGAAAGAGATCCGTGGCTTAAGCGGATGTTCCTCGGTTACGCATTTTCGATAGACTATCGCGATCGCCGTGGCCACGCGTATATGCTCAGCGACCAAGAGAATACAGAACGACTTTCGAAACCGCAATCAGGATCGTGCCTTCACTGCCACGCATCAATCATGCCGGTGTACCGAAAACTCGGGAACGGCGACGCGATCGCGGGATTCGAAAAATCGTATCAGTATTCGTATCGGGAACTGAACGCGGAATTGCACGAAACCGGTCACGCTCATCCGGTATCCTGTGTTGACTGCCACGATCCGGACGATATGAAGTTAAGAGTAACCCGACCTGGATTTATCCAGGGAATCCAGGCACTGGCTGCATCAAGTGCATCTCTGCCGCACCTGCCATCCATTGAGGAATGGCGTAAGGGTTCGCGAGCACAGCCATATGATCCCAATACTGCCGCGACACATAATGAAATGAGATCGTTCGCGTGCGGTCAATGTCATGTCGAGTATTATTGCGCAAGTAATATGAAACTTACGTTCCCATGGGGTAACGGCCTGCGCGTGGAGGATACGGAGAAGTTTTGGAATGATACGACCTTCGCGGACGGCACCCGATTCTTCGATTACAAGCACAAGGAAACCGGTGCCGAGGTCTTAAAGGCGCAGCATCCGGAATTCGAACTTTGGAGCCAGGGGATACACGCTCGAAGCGGCGTATCTTGCGCAGACTGCCATATGCCCTATATGCGCGACGGTGCGTCGAAAGTCTCCGATCATTGGGTAAGGAGTCCGTTACTCAATATCAGCCGGGCCTGTCAGACCTGCCACCATTTTTCCGAAAATGAACTTGCACAGCGTGTGGACCAGATTCAGCAGCGAAACTTCGACCTGCTACAACGTGCCGGCGCGGCCCTCATGGACCAGTTCGATGCGATCAATCGAGCACGCAAGGAAGGAGCCACAGACAACGATCTACAGATGGCCCTTGAGTTGCAGAGAAAAGCGCAATGGCGCCTGGATTTCATTGCCGCAGAAAATTCAATGGGGTTTCACGCGCCTCAGGAGGCAGCGCGTATCCTCGGCGAAGCAACTGACTATGCTCGCCAGGGACAGGTTCGGGCTCTAGATTGGCGGTCGAATCAGTAAAAGACAACGGCCCACCCCCTCCTCCCAAAGCATAATATCTCTCCCCACAGCTCGCGGCCTGTCCGAATTCAGTGGACTTATGCCCTCGTGATCCTCCGATAACGGAGTAACGCCCTCGTGCGCAAGGATTCAACACCCTCAATACCGCATGCCTGTTTACATATCTCTTTTAATTTGAACATGTTAACTCCACGTCTATTCGAATTAGCATGCAGTATGCTAGTCTAAAATAAGCGAACAGTCCGATTCGTAATCGTACTCGTAATCGTACTCTTTCTGGTTTTTCGAGGTGAAATTTTGGGAGAGATTACGATCATGAATGGTTATGAGTACGAAGAGAATCCAACGAAAAGTTCGCTGGATTTGGGGCTAGCCTGAATAATGGCATCAGTATTCTGCTACAAACCCTAATCTCTGCTCGAATAAGCCGATTAGCTCAACTTTACATCTCAGTGAATGACTATTCACTGTCGCCGTCAAGTTTTCTCTAATCGATTTATTATGAGCGAGTTAAGCGCTCTCGCGACGAATCGCATTAATTAATCAGGCTAGAGGTCGCAGTGAAATAGTAACTCGCAGCCGAGTAGTTCACATAGGCGAACGTCGCCTGTGCCGAGAGCGAGACAGACGAGCAGAATGCTCGTAGCGAAGTGCGAAATCGGCAATCGCAGCCGGGCAATCGCAAATCGAAAATCGCAAATTTCTTCATGGCGTTTTGTAGTAAATCCGTAGATTCCTAACACCCCAGTTCAAGGCTTTCGCGTGCGAACTGAATCTTACGTCGATTCGGTTATGTTTTATTGCGCCGCCGACATCATCAGCCAGAACTGTCCCGTATCCGGGTATCAGCACGCGGGATCGGAGCGGGATCAACCTTCGGTCCACTGCGACGCCTTTGCTGAAGGCGTCCATTCCAATCGCTGTGACACCATCAGAATGTTGCCCACAACATTTGCTGCAAGGACAATATGCCGTCGCGACGACGTCCAGGGCGTTCCACTCAATGGACTGTTGAGTTGCAACCGCGCTAACAGTGAGGTTTGGGGTTCCAAGTGCGAGAATAGCGAGTAATAGATAAGTTTTAACGATCTTTTTCATACGCGTCCGTGCTCCGTTGAGTCGTATTCTTCAATTACGAGGTTCATCGCTTGGGGTCGGTCGGCGACTTTATTCCAATCGCCTCGGACTCTGTCTCACCAAGCGAGCTAACGGATGCACTAATGCAGTATCTATGCCAAACTCGAAAGATCGTTATCTATTATGTATTAGTTTGATTGTAAACAGTTTTGTATCCTGTTGATAATCAGCTTGTTAAATACGTGGAATATTATGTGAGATTGAATTTTTCGCTTGAAATGGGGGAGGGAGGGCGGCGAATGTCGTTCAGGAATTGATCAACGACGGCCTATAGGTGTGCATTTATTGGTCAAGTTGTCACATGCGCGCCGGGTTTGGGAGGCCGCGAGCCGATGCCACTTGATTTAGCGTCTTCGTTTGGAAAGCGGATAGAAAACGGGGAGTATACCAAACGCCTTCGAGTTTTCGACCAGGCGTTCTAACCTGAATAATTCACCAGTATTCTGCTACGAGCCCTAATCTCTGCTCAAATAAACCGATTGGCTTGACTTCACATCTTAGTGAATGAAAATTCACTTTCACCGTGGCGCCTTCTCCAATCGTCTTATTATGAACGAGT
>JAJFLP010000063.1 GCA_021772635.1 Verrucomicrobiota bacterium
GATGTTTTCAAAAACACCAGATTCAAGTTCAGCAATAACTTGCAATTTAAACGCTTCACTGTAACGAACAACCTGTCGACTCATGTCACAACTCCTTAGTTTAGGGACTCAACATGTGTCAACTTATATCAGGACGGCACCTTAATCCCTGTCCTCTGTCCTCTGACCTCCGACCTCTGATTCCTGACCTCCGACCTCTGGTTTCTGTCCTCTGTCCTCTGGTTCCTGTCCACTGACCTCTGACCTCTGACCTCCGACCTCTGGTCCTTTCGGCTCCAGCCGGTTTTCCAGGAACGTTTCCAGTTGATCGGGTTTAAGGTCGCGGGCGATAATCTTTCTTTCCGCGTCGAGGACGAACATTCCCGGCGTATGTTCGATGAAGTACTTGTCATGGTAACGGGTCTCATATTCCGGGTCGATGGTGTTATTCCAAATCAGTTTTTCCTGCTTAATATAGGCTTTCCACAGTTTGACATCATCATTGATCGAGAAGGCGTAGAAATCGACGCCCTTATCTTTCCAGCGTTTATAGGTTTCCAGAAACAGGGGGGTTCTTTCGTGGCATACTTCGCAATCCATACTATACATGTATAGCACGATTATTGGCGCTGTGAGGCTATGTAGTGACAGCTTCCCGCCGTCCGGCGTCTGCGCGGTCATATCCTGCCCGGGTTCTCCGAGCAGACTCGGTTTGTGCTCGGCCGCCTTCCGCCTAAGTTCCCGAATCGTTCCCGGTTTCTCCCAATAGGCAAGTTCCTCTGTAAAATACTTGTCAACCATATGGACGTAAACCGCTTGGCCACCCATAAACGTCGGTTTTTTATACTCGACCGCGATATAATTGACCACGTACCTGAACAAGTCTTTGTTTGCGATTACCATTCCTGTGATTTTATCCGCCGATGCGATCACTGCTTCAACTGTCTGAGGGGTTAATCTTTTAATATACGTTTGCAGCTTGCTATGAAATACCGGCGTTCTAATCAGCCACGCATCATTAAAATCGACATTATCCCAATACTGCTCCCGGTATCGATCTACTTTTTCCTCCTCAGTGAGGGGCCCGTTGGTTGCTTCAATTTCTTTAATGCTCGGATTTTGACCGGCTAACCTGAATTTCGAAAATAAAGAGTCCGGATGGTTGCGCGCGACGGTTTCTATCTGCCCACGGCGCTTCTCCAATAGACCATCGCGTCGTTGTTCTAATTCGGTTTCTTCCGTGTCTGATTCATCCGACAACGCTTCAATTTCCTTATTAATCTGATTAATCTCATCCTGAATGCCTTTTTCGAACTTTAAGGTGTCGTAAAACAACTCGTTTAACGGAGAACCTGTGATCTTCATCGCGCGGATTAAGTCGCCTAACTCAGTGTGCAGTACGAATCTTTGATCGTCATCAAGTAGAATTTGCAATGCGTCGCTGTTTGTGAGAGCCAAAAAATACGTTCCGTGCGGGTACCTTTGCTTGCTCTCAATACGAATAAGATCATCGACTATTTCGATTTCTGACTTCACGAGGTAAAAGTTGCTGCCATAATAACCAAGGAATTTTATGTCCTGGTCGAGATCAAGGCCGTCAATGCGAATCTGAATGAGGCATGAACTCTCCTCGGGCGTAGTTGACTCTCCTCCGATTTCCTCGCCAATAGAGGGTGTCGCGGGAATAAAAGAGAGGGTAAAAATAATCAGGGTTAAAATTGATGTTCTCAAAATTGTCCTCGACCGGCAGGTGGTTAACTGTGAAAGAAGCGATCTAACCTGAATAATTCATCAGTATTCTGCTACAGACCCTAATCTCTGCTCAAATAAGCCGATTAGCTCAACTTTACATCTCAATGAATGAATATTCACTTTCGCCGTCGAGTTTTCGTTCAGGCATTATTGTAGGGTTATTAAGTGAGTTTGATCGCGAAGTACGCCAGTGTGCGCAAGTGATTGAATACATATGATAAGCACATTTATGAAATAGTTCCACAACCATCCTCTGAAACTTAAACCGGTTTGAGGCCGCTTATCGCATGCAATATCCGCTCGATTGTGCGGCTTTTGGAGTTCAATCCCGCATGCGGGATTGCCTCTTCCAATCAACAAATAGCGCTAAAGCTTGAACTCCAAAAGCCGCCGAACCCGAGTTTCCTATATATACTGAATATCATCAGGTTTTCGAAATAATGTTCGAAATCGCTTGGCTAGTTCATCCAATGTCTTCCAAAAATTGTACTGCTTGCAGTATATATTAACCGGGCCGGTACGGCCCGGACGGTTGCTCCCATCAAGATGAGCCCGTGCGACGACCAATCGAAATGGAAATCGCCATCGAAAACCTGTTGGGACATCCGCTTTCGCGAGAGCGCCGTAGCTTCAGCGGAGGCACTGGCCTTGGCGACGGCGGATCACTGTTTAATTTTCGTACGAATCAGTTGCCTATAGCCTCACCGAGTAAGTTACCGCCCGGAAGATGGGGATATTCTCAGCCGCGGATGAACTCGCCCAATCGTGTTTTCGCCTCTGAATTCCGCGCAGGCGGAATGCAGAGGAGGTCGTGGTATATACTCTCCTTGTACTCCCACTGTTTGACTGAACTTATATCATGTATTGTACGATCTCCGTCGTTAATCAAAAATATCGAGTATCCTCGATCTTGTAGGAATCCGATGACGAGCTCAGGAGAACTCCCGGCTATTCTTAGCCCCCACGGCCATAATTCTGTTAACAATATTGGTTTAGTTGGGCTGTCCAGGATCTGTCGCATTCCTTTTAATGCGTCGTATTCGAATCCTTCGACGTCCATTTTAACAAATGCGATAGGGGAGGCATCAGCCTTCCAATAGTCATCAAGGGCAATTAGCTTAACCGTCACCGGCGTCCGGTTTTCTCCTGTATCATATGTTCGATGATCGACGTTGAGATAGGGGGACTGATACAACACGATTTCTCCCGATTCAGCACCGATTGCGCATTTATTATTGTTGATATTCGGGTGCTTTCTCGTGTTCTTTACAAGGAATTTGAAGTTGGTTTCGTCGGGCTCGAAGGTATGAACCTGACCGTTCTCACCGGTTAGATTCGCCAACTTGACGCCGTAAAAGCCAATATGGCTGCCGAGATCAAATACAATATCGCCAGGGCGAATCAGCCGGTTCATCAGGGCCAGTTTGTACCGATCGTCGAGAGACTTATAGGAGCGGTATAATTGGTAGTATACGCGGTGTACGTACAGATATAGGAATTTGCTGGAGAAACCCAGAAATTTGTAGAAAGCGAAGTTCTTGGTCATAACGCGATTGTATAAAAATTGAGATTTCTAGAGTATACCGCAAGCGGTACAATTTTCGGTCCGGATTACCCGTCTCGCATCATAAGCCGACATTTTCACGAGCGAATTAATTTAACGGAGATAATGCACAATTATGATAGTTTCGGGAATTCTATTACCACCGAGGTACGGAGAAACGAAGGAGTAGAGATTTTTTAAGTCGCCGCAACGGCGACTTAAAAAATGGACTTTTATTTGAGAACACCGGCTTTCGAATCTCTGTTTCTCCCTCAATTAAGCAAATTCAGTGAAGTCGATGCCCCGCACGTGCGGAGCGACGAATTCTCTGATCTCCTCTTTTTTCTCTGTGTCTCCGTGGTAATCAATGTACTTTGCCATATTGCCGCTTACGCTGATTACCGAATACCCGCGCGGCTATTGGTGTAAGTTTAATTGGTTTAATAAAAAGTCTGGATAAGCGTGGATCCCGTCAATTCTAGACGGTGGCGTGTTGCTTCGGTTATAACTGTTCAAGCTCAACCCATTCGATCTTTGAGTCCTCCCCGGGAACGCCGACGTACCGGACGACCAGCACATAACCCGTTGAATAAATCCTGGACCGTTCTCCGGTCATCAGACGACCGACAACAATTATGTTCTTATAATCGAAGCGCCTTAGTTTTTCCCGCGTCGTGTTAGGGAACATCGTGAACCGACTGTTCGAAATATGCACAGTCCTCGGGACGTTCGATGGCAGAAGGGGCCACAACTGCCATCTTCGCCACGCACTCGTAACGCCGTCATTCGCTTCGAATTGCATTGTATCACGTGTCATATATTCGATTGGATAAAAGGCGAAACGATCGTTCAGGAGCTCGTACGAGGGTTTCGGAAATATGTTCCACAATCTCCCCAGCTCTTTACTATCGACAGGAATCTCGGACAACGACAGCTGTTTGGCAACGTCTGTTGCGCCGACCAGATCGCGAGTTGCGATACTTTGAGAGTTGTTGGAGTTTAGCGCCTTCACAGAGAGAGGGACGATAATCAATAGGATCGCCGCGCATGCCGGAATACCCCAGGGTGCGAATTTCGTAATCACTCCAGACTGTCGACACTCCGTTGATGACGCGGGGCTTTGGAATCTATTGAAAACCCAGGCCATTCCCAGAGCGGCGATAAGATAGAGAAAAATATCATTGCTGATCTTCACTCGCTCCCCGCCGTCATAACCGACCAATGGTATTGACAACAAGATTCCGGTACCGTAAAGCAAAACAAAAACATTTATCTTTTCCCGCATGCGGGTGATAACATACACCAAGCCCAGTATACACATGAGTGTCGCAGTATACGCCAGGCTGTAGTACAATAACGCGGTGGCGATTCCTGCGACGGGCAGCCACCATCTGGCCGGATGCAGTTTAGACCGAAAGAGAGTTTTTACCCGAACCGAAACGTTAATTGCCGATAACATCGCTAAGATCGCGATGGAAAATACGGGGAGCTTACTGTCAACGCGATAGGCATCGGGAACAGTGCGCAGGTAAGAAAGGTAAGCGGATTTAATCGCGAGAACGAGTTTTTTCGGGTCTTCGAAGAATTTTTCTTTCGACCGACGAAACATGGCATCCGTTAGTTCCTTTGTCGTGTGGTCCCGCTGCCGAATTTCGGCGATCTCCGGATCCCTGTAGGTCGAGGTCCAACCGATCCCTCCAGACACCTGTCCGTAAAGGGTGAACGCATAGTTGTGAGCGAAACTCGAACTTTCTACAGAGTCACAAAAGATTTTGGACGCGATCGAATGGAAGCTGAACCCGAGCGAGACGAACAACGTAAATAAGACGAACGAACGTATTTTATGCTTAAACGAGTCGTGCAAGAAAAATGCGATAAAAGGTACGGTCGCCAAGCTCACCACACACCATGGTCGCACCGCTTGAGACAACCCTAATAGAAAATAGCCAGACCACATCGTCGGGGCGGAGGATAAGTAGATCCCCCGCCACGTTAACGCAAAGCTAAGGATCAGTAAGTACATGCCGAGGTTCTCGGTCATGAATATCGTCGATACTTCCGGTCGCCAAATCGACAGGAACGCAATGAAAATCAGTACTGCCGATCGTGGTTTTACCGGACTTAATATTTGGTAAGCGAACACGACGACCAATGCGAAAATAAGCAATTGAGCGATAATCACGTATTCATAGCTATCTCCAAGTATCGAGAACAAAGAAACCAGGAACAGTGAATATAGTGGTCGGTATCCGCCTGATCCCGTTATTGCGTTACCATTTATTATTTGCGTACATGCACTGACCCAGCCATTCGCATCCGACCAGGGGATAAAACCGATGCGGAATGTGTTTTCTACGAAAGAATCGTCCAGCGTGTGAGCGTTGAAATAATATCGACAACCGAACAACGCCGCGAACAACAGCGCGCCGCTCAGTACCTTCTTCCATATGGCTCCGTTTAATTCGGCGGTCGGAGCTTCGGTCGGTTTACTTTTATCCGTCGAGATTGCAACTGATTCTGTTCTCGTCTCAGAACGATCAACCGGGTTTCGCTCCAAGCCGCTAGCAGTCCCTGCGTTGGTCCTAGATTGCCGCTTTCGTTTGTTGGCCATAGTGCAGTTTCTTCCGTCATCGGTTTGCTATTCGATATATATCCGGATCGCGGTTCGCACGGGGACGATTAGATAATTACCGAAACGGCGAGCGCGATTCCCGATACTATACTGATCGCCTTCAACATTTCGAAATAATGTTCGGATTCCCTTGAGGAATAAGTAAGTACTAGACACCTTTAAAGGGCGAAACCGACACAAAACGGATGAGTTTTGTGCGGCTCTGCCTGAAAGATGTTGATACTGGATGCCTGATTCTGGAGACTAGCTGGAAGCTACTTTCTTTATCCAGCATCTAGCAACCAGTATCCAGCGAATTGTTCGTCGGATTTTCTTCGTACTCGTAATCATAGTCGTAATCCCTTTCCGAATTTCACCTCGAAAAACCAGAAAGATTACGATTACGAGTAAGAGTAAGATTACGAATCGGAATGTTCGCTTATTTTAACTCTAGTGTCCCGTGTCTTGAATTCCTTTACATTTGACGAGATGTATTTTAGCGCTTCAAGTGCGTCACTGAGAATAAGGCGATGCCGCAGCATCGTCGTTTTTCACTGACGTGTCTTGAGCGCCAAAAGACAATCGCCCAAAGGGTTACGTGTATTTCGGTACAGGGCGGCGTTAGTGAGTTTGGTACGTACCTACGGGTACTTACACAAAATCACTGCCTACCCCTGCACTAAAATAGACGTAATCAAATGTAAGGGAATTTAAGACACAGGACACT
>JAJFLP010000064.1 GCA_021772635.1 Verrucomicrobiota bacterium
AAAAGTCGCGTCATTAAGCACAGGCAGGAATGCCTATGCTACTCTGGCCGATCGCCCAATCAGAGTTTCCTATTATATTAACCGGGCCGGTACGGCCCGGACGGTTGCTCCCTTGAAACTTCGTGGAAATCTTCGGCATTCTGAGCCCGTTTCGCATTGTAAAATGTGGGTTAAAAAGGAAACCCACTGGTGGGCTCTTGGAAAACTTCGCTGATCTATGCTGCCCACGATTTTATTCTGAATCGGGATTGGACAATAAGCAGTACTATTTTTGGTCCGTATATAGACGGAGTCTCCGCATACGCGACAGAGTCGTCCCGTATTCACGGGATCCACGTCACTGCGGGACGGCTATCCGGATCGCTCGTGCGGAGAGAGAAGACCTTTATCTTATCGCCTAAGGGATTCCCAGCGGTATGCAATTTCGACGTGAGCGTTCGAGATTTTATACCAAACGCTGGGCTACTGAGAAATCAAAGCGGATAATCGAGCACGCGCTTATAGATATCGTGGTACGTCTGCGCAGTTTCGTTACTATTGAAGCGCGTCGAACTCTCTTTCATGACGCGCGTGATCACCCGATCCTTGACCTTCGCCGGTCGTCGGTGGAAGGACATGGCTTCGCCGATAGCCCACAGGAGCCCACTGCTATCGTAATGGTCAAATAGAAAACCTGAACCTGTGTCGTTTGCAATATCGATGTCCTCAACGGTATCACGAATTCCACCAGTATTATGCGCGACCGGCAGTGAACCATAAATCTGACAAATCATTTGCGGCAAACCGCAGGGCTCGAATTTCGAGGGCATTAAAAGAAAATCCGAGGCAGCATATGCCAAACGTGAAAGTGGGTCGTCATAATCACAAACGGCAACACGACGATAAAAATCATGGATGCGTACGATATCGTGAAAATGACACTGATAAGGTCCGTTCGCAACGACGACGAGTTGCAAGTTCTCGTCCCAATATTCGGAAATCACGCGATACAGAATATCAGTCAGCAACTGGCACCCTTTCTGTACTGGATCCAGGCGCGACGGCCAGAAAAAAATGGGTGCTGAATCGACCACGTCTAATCCCAGACGTTCCTGTAACGCCTTTTTGTTCGTCCGTTTTCCTTTTCTATGATTCTTATGGTCATAACATTCTGCTACGGCCGGGTCGCTCTTGGGGTGATAACTGGGATCTGGTGAATTAAGTATCCCAACTGCACAACCGGCTTCGACCTTATTGGACAATTGCTGTCGAATATAGTCGTCGACAAACGAATGACGCCCTTCAACAATCTCGTCCAGGAAAGTCGGGCTCACAGTGTTGATGAAGTGTGCGGAAAAAATACCGCTTGCAAGAAAATCAACGGGAATCTGCTCCCTTGTTACTTCGTATGAGGAAGCCATTTTTTCGTAATAAAGAAATTCCCAGAATTCGGCAGCATCGATACCGATACTTTCGATCGTATTCAAAAGGATCTTGACGGTATGAATGTTATGGACGGTAAACAGACATGGGATATTGAGCTTTCGCGCCATTGCCGGGATAAGACCGGTCATCCAGTCATTGCAATGAATCAAGTCAGGACGAACTCGGGGGACAATATTATTAATAACCTCCCGCTGGAAAGCCAACGCGATACTGTAGTTAACCTGTGCGTAATTATCGTAAACCTGATCCCGATAGTAAAACAGGCGATCCTCTGCGAGATGAATTCGATCTTCCGGCAGCTTGTTCTTGTAGATCCGCAATTCGTCATGAATGAACTGTCCTACGTTTACCCCGAACATCTTTCGATAGTTGGGTAAAGCAACATGGATATCAACTCCCTGGTCGAATAAAATACTCACCAGAGTTGCCGACACATCTGCCAGTCCACCGCCTTTCGCGGTGAGTTTGTTGGCCATGTTACCCATCCCCGCAGGGAGGTATGTTATCTCCGGTGTAACAATAAGGATGCGCGGTTTTTCCGGTCGACTGTGAATGTTCATCTCGATCTACCTTTGGTTCGACTCAGTCGCACTCAACTGATATCAGTAACCATTAATTTGTTGACCGCTCAACGCTGAACGTGCGGCAACAATCGTATCGGTGTTGCGCCGTGAAATATCGATTTTTTTGGGCGATGCATTCCAAATTTCAGTTGTGTATTCACGGACCATCCTGTCGGAACTGAATTTTCCGGTACGTGCAATGTTCAATAGGGCTTTTCCAGCCCAGTCATTGGGGCTTTGATAGGCCAATTCGACATCGTGATGGCGGTCTGCATAGGACCGGAAATCCGCGAGAACATAGTAATAATCACCATAGTCGAAAAAGTATTTTCGCAATGGTTCAAACAGTTGCGGGTCGTGAAGCGAAAAAAAGTTTTCAAAAAGCAGATCCAGTGTCTGCTTTATCTCTGGGTCGTTTTCGTAATAAGACACCGGGTCATAACTTTTGTTGTTGCGTGATTCCGCAATTTCTTCCGCAGTAAGCCCGAAAATAAAAATATTGTCATCACCAACTTCTTCCTTAATTTCGATATTCGCACCGTCAAGGGTTCCAAGCGTAAGGGCGCCGTTCAATGCCATCTTCATATTCCCGGTGCCCGAAGCCTCCATCCCAGCCGTCGAAATCTGCTCACTGATGTCGGAGGCTGGAATAATTTGTTCTGCCAACGACACACTATAATTCGGGAAAAACACAACTTTTATCAGGTCATTGATGGTTTTGTCGTTATTGACAACTTCTGCGACGCAGTGAATGAGCTTAATCGTCAGTTTCGCCATGTAATAGCCGGGAGCCGCTTTCCCGGAAAAGATGAAGACCCGTGGGACCATGCTTAAACCCGGATTCGCTTTGAGGCGTCGATATAACATAATAATATGCAATACGTTGAGCAGCTGCCTCTTATACTCATGAAATCTTTTTATGTGAACGTCGAATATTGCTTCAGCGTTCACTTTTATTCCATGTTCCCGCTCAATAATTTCGGCCAGAGTGCGCTTATTCTGCAATTTTATTTCTCGCAGCTGATCCAGGCATTCGGTGTCCGGTAGGAACTCCTCCAACTCCCGTAAACGTTCCAGTTCGGATATCCAATTCGTTCCAATCCGATCGGTGATCCATTCAGCGAGCAATGGATTTGCTTTTAACAACCACCGCCGGGGAGTGACTCCATTCGTTTTGTTATTGAACCGACCTGGGAAAAATTCATAAAAATCCTTTAACAGTCGCTCCTTAATCAATCTTGTGTGAAGCTTCGCCACTCCATTAATAGAATGGGAACCGACAACGCCGAGATACGCCATTCGTACTCTCCTGGTGTCCCCCTCCGCGATTATACTCATTCGAGCAAGAAGATTATTATCGCCGGGATGGCGAAAAGATACCTGCTCCAAGAATCGGCTGTTTATCTCATAAATAATCTGAATGTGTCGGGGCAGATAAGTTTCAAAGAAATGAACCGGCCACTCTTCCAGTGCTTCCGGCAACAAAGTGTGATTCGTGTATCCAAAGGTCCGGACCGTGAGATCCCAAGCCATATCCCAGGGGAGATGCTCCTTATCAATCAGATTATGCATCAATTCGGGTATTGCAAGAGTGGGGTGGGTATCGTTCAGTTGAATGGCGACTTTATCGGGGAAACTGTGGAAATCCGCATTATGCAACTTAAAACGCCGGACGATATCCTGGATCGTGGCCGAGACGAAAAAGTATTGCTGACGAAATCGCAGTTCTTTACCCGTTAAACTGCTGTCGCTGGGGTACAGAACTTTCGTTAAATTTTCGGCCTGCACCTTATGAGCGACTGCCTGCATATAGTCACCTTCATTAAAATCTCCGAGGTCAAATTCCTCGCTCGCTTTCGCTGACCACAACCTCAAGGTATTGACGTTATCGCTATCGTACCCGACGATAGGGGTATCGAACGGGATCGCGAGGACGTGGTATGCGGGAATCCATATGTAGGCGACGGTGCCATTCTCGTGTCGCTCTTCCACGGCCCCTCCGAAAGAAACCGGGAATTGGTATTCGGGACGTTCTATCTCCCACGGATTTCCGTACCGCAGCCACTCGTCAGGCTCCTCAACCTGGTAACCATCCTCTATTTCCTGCCGAAAGATACCGTAATCATAGCGTAAGCCGTAGCCGACCGCGGGTAAACCTAATGTTGCGATTGAATCGAGAACACAAGCCGCCAATCGTCCAAGTCCCCCGTTCCCAAGCCCGGCGTCCACACCCAACTGACTGAGCTTTTCCCAGTCAAGGTCGAACTCGCTTAGCGCTTCCGCACAAACATGATTCAGTTTCAGATTAACGATGTTATTTACTAACGATCTCCCCATAAGGTACTCCAGAGACAGGTAATAGATTCGCTTTACGTTCTCTCTGTGATATGTCTGATGGGTAAGCATCCAGCGATCGATCAGATAGTCGCGGATCGTGATGGACAGTGCCAAATACCGGTCCCAATCAGTCGCGGTATACCGATCCTTTGCCATTGAATATTTTAGGTGGTGGGCAAACTTCTGCCTGATCGTATCGACATCGTGGCTTAATTGATGATGGTCCAGTTGTGTATGTACATCCATGGTCTCACCTGATTGAAATTTTATTTAGTTGCTTAAAAGTTTTATGACTCGATATAGCTCGGTCGTACCCCATGCCTGGGCCATGCATCCGCGTTGGGCATGAGGATAATTCCCATCCATAATCTCCGGGATGTGATTAATACAACCGCTGTTCAAAATCTGCTCACTGCTACCAAGGATTGAAAGAGCTGTTTCGCGTACCGCGGCTGTTGTCCCGTAAGCGCAGACCCACGCCTCGCTGAACGACGGGAACAACCACGTCCACGCGGTACCGTTATGGTAAGCTGGTTTTCTGCGAGTATCTTCGTCCCCTATGTACTTACCCCAATATGGCCTTACCGGGTCATTCAGAAGCTTCCCCTGGAATTCAACCGGCAACGGATACCGAACAGGTATGTCAGCCAAACTTCGGATACCGCCTGGTACCAACAGGCGTTCGCACGCATTGAGTATACGCCGAGCGATCGATGGATCATCCACAGCATTCAGAGTCAGCGCCAGGAGTTGATTCGGCCGGAGCGCATCGTCCGGATAAGCCTTCGCTGCCGGTGTAAACTCAGCAGCATGTAGACAATCAGATAGATATCCGGAATTTGAATCAAAGTAATATGCTACTATGGATTTCTTGATCTTTTTTGCCAATCCTTTCCACTTCCTTCTTCTGGTATGAGCTAAAGCAAAGTCGAGCGCAGCAGACCAAAGCGCCTGAATCTCAATAGGATATCCGGCTCGCGGTGTTCCGGCGGGATAGTTTGTGTCCATCCAGGTAAAGTGTGATGGGCTGTAGATCAGGCCGCTATCGATGTCCATCCGGATGCCATTGGGAGTGCCTCCGCGATAATTTTCAATGATCGACTCGATGACTTCGAGAACCGTCCGGGCTCCACATTTATGATCGAGAAAATCACTGGTGTTCTCGGCGCGTACCAGATCCGAACAGGCGACGATAAACCAAAGAGGCGCATCTGAGGTATCCCAATTCTCAATGCTGCTTCCCCGGATTACGTTTGGCAGCATCCCCTTTTTTTCATACTGGGCGAACACGCTCAATATTCTTCTGGCCGTCGTAATTTTTCCGGCCGCGATAATACCTCGAACGCAAATTAATGAGTCCCGTCCCCAATCAAGGAACCATGGATATCCAGCAATGACGGTCTCATATTCGCCTCGGGCAACAAGGTAGTCATCCATCGATTTCAACAGTGCGGATGAAATCGAAACCGACGGGACTATTTCTGCGCCGCCCGACAGGTCGCCTGCCTTGGTTATTTCATGTTCCGACACCTGGTCTGATCCGGAGAATGTTGCTGCCTCAAGAACAATTGAGTCGTTACCTGCTAACTCACAACGGAAATAACCCGGACTGAACAAGTCCCCCACGGCGTCGTGCCCACGTTCATCATCATGGCTGTAGTGAACGCCATACGACCACTCGGTGCCGCGGTTAAAAGAACCGTCAGACATCTTCATTGAAAGAACTGAACCAGTGACCGACGCGTACTGAAATCCCGCTTCGCTGCATTGGACCCTACCGTCCCAACAAGTCTCCCCGCGAGTGTGAGCCTTCGTTAGTTCGTGCGCGCTGCGGTCATCGATCTCCGGTCTGGCGACAAGCCATATACAGTCTTTTGGGGTACTAGCTCGATCGTTGCGATGTACAAATCTGTGGTCGATCTCAATGCGAACTTCGTTCTTGTCCCGGGATAACGAAACCCCAATTTTCAGTTGTAAACTTAGATTTTCTGATAGATCAAGTAAGTACTCCCAAACCATTAGATACCCGTGACGCATTTCAATGCGCTGAAGATATTTATCACTGACTGCAAACGAGTGCTCACAATAAACAACCCAGATACGGCAGCGCGATAGAAAAACACAACGGTCAGCGGGATAATCGGAACACAAATTCGCTGCGAGCAGCGCGTCGTACCGGCTGTTCAATTTTCCCCACTCTATATTTGCAATCGCCACGGAACCGATGTTATTGGCACTCAATGCATACAACCCGGAATCAGGAAGATCCCTTTTTTCGAATACCTGCTTTGCACATGTGTTCTCGAATAAGGTTAGGTACAACAAGTGACCCGTGACAGGAGTCTCTAATTTCGGTTCAAAAATCTTTGCCTTAAGGGTTACCTGCAGGTGCGAATGTGGAACAGCCAGTGGAGGAAACAATGCAAATTGTGTGTCCACTGCACTTGGCATGCTGTAGGCGTGGTGCACTAAACGCTCGTTGGCCGCCAATTGAACAACGAAGTGTTTCGGGCACGAAATATACAGGAAACAGTTCGGCGGCACCATGACCTCGCGTTCGGAGTCTTCCGGCAGACGCCATTGTATGACCCCAGGCTCATCGCTTACACCGTTGGCGCGCTGGCAGAAACCGATCGGATCCTCATACAATTTACTACCTGAAAAACCGATTTCAGATCCATCGAACCCGTCGATTCCAGTATAGAAATAGAGCACTTCCATAGCCTTTGACTGTAACTGCTGGCAGGTATTAAAGTCACACAGATGGGAGTTTATGGAATTCGGATTCTGGAAATCGGGATTAGTCTCGGCGTTCGCAAGGCAACGGACCTCTCCTGGAGCCAGACAATATTTGGAACCAGCGCCGTCGACCTCTATCTCAATACGATCACCCGTCAGTAAATCCACAAGGCTATTGAAATTCACCCACAAATCCATCGCCTTCCAACGGACAGTTTGTTTGTTTACATCGTCAAGATTTACGAGCACTAATACTGCCGTTTTCTCGGCCTCATGATAACGGTAACAGGCAATTGCATCGTCGCCAGGATCATGTATAAAACGGATTACAGCGTCCTTTTGAAATACGGGATGGCGCTTTAACAGCGTATTCAGCTTTGAGATCCAGTCGACTTGATTCAGTTCATTTCCCCAGTTCATAGCCGGTGAGCCGTGGACGTCGATCTTCTCTTTCGCGTACCATTCAACGCCATTAGCGAACCCGTAAGCCCCGTTGCATGACGTTAAAGCACAAAGCGCTGTCCGAAGCCGAGCGTACTCCGGCGACCTGACTGCCAATCGATCGTTGTCGTGCGTCTCTGCAAAATGGACCATTAAGCCGTCGGTTGATGATGTTCGCGTTGCGCCGGGAAGATAGTTATCAATTTGAAAACGATTGTAGTTCTGGAATAATTCGGAGTAGGCCCAGTTTAATCCCCCACCAGACAGCAGTTGACGCGTCGTGCTCAGACTCCCTCCCAAACCTTCTAGAATAAAAATAGTATCTGGAAACTCATCTCTAACATTATCCACGATGAAACGCCAAACCTCAATCGGGACCATGTACGCGGCATCACATCGGAAGCCATCGACGCCACGACAACACCAAACACGAAATACATTCGCGATGTAACCCCAAAGTTCCTGTTGCTGGTAATCCAGTTTTATCAGATCCTCCCAAGTCACACCCCATGCGCGTGGCGAATAAAACGAGCCGTCATCATTACGCACGAACCATTCCGGATGTTCGATGTGTAGTCTAGATCCCCAACCGGTATGATTGATTGCTATATCGAGAAATACCCTGGCATTGCGCAAATGTATTTCATCAATCACCTCTATGAGTTGTTCAAGCGGTGTGGTTCGGGAGTCCATTTCCGCGAGCGCCGGATCGACGCTGGTAAAATCCAGGGATGCAAATGCACTTCCGAATCGTCCCATCCGCCCATAGCTCGTCGGTGTTGGGAAAATAGGCAATAGTTGAATAATCCGGCATCCAAGCTCGTCAATAATGAACTTCAACTCCCGTTTAAGCCCTCTGAAACTGCCCGACGGCGGGATGACAGTATATCCCAGAGCGTCGAGGGTCCGGATGCTCTCAGCAACGTTGCCCAACTCAATTGACTGGTTATCGGAAGCCGCAATTGCGGACGATTCAAATTGACGAACGAATGCGTTATAGATTATATTCGCGCTGCAGTACCCCGCCGGGTCTACTTTGATGAACGTATTTTCGCCATCCGGCCAGATCGCGGTGTCGGAATCGTCCGGGAAAAAGACCGTTTTAAACTCAAAATTCCCGACCTTGAACAGAGGCATCACTATGCGAAAGTCCGAGGCACCGATGGATTTCATTTCTACGTCCTGCCAACCTGCGTTATGGTTCTCTTCAGCGGCGCTATTCGGATCGTCAGAACCGTGTCGCCCGTAGATAGCAACCAGATTGTTTCGTAGATACGCCCTACCCGCTCGCGGTTCCGACAATTTCAATTCGAATACCGCCAGATCACCTTGGTACTTGAGGACCCGATTACCGGGTTTTGGCTCCTGTGTAAGATTCGTCATTTTGATCTTCGATGATTATTAAGTTATACCGCAGGCGGTACAATTTTTGGTCCGTATGGACGGACTCCACTCGTGCGGAGAGAGACGACTTTCAAAGGGTTGAGTAAGATCTATGTTGAGCCTGGCGAAATTCGCCGCGGCGGAAACGATTTTTCGAAAACTCCGCGATTGTTGGTATATATACTGCAAGCAGTACAATTTTTGGACATCTTTCAACTAACCACCCGAGAGAAATCGAACGATATTTCGAAAACCTGATGATTGTTGGTATAAATACGCATTCAGGCGCACAGATAACGGTTGGATGAATCCCGTGTAGGTAACGTATCCCACGGGATGAACCGGTGGGATTCACCCTTACGTCCAATGCGCAGATCATTAACTGAAATACGTATGCTAAATGTACTGCGGCAGCGTTCGCCGCGTGTTGAAGAATGTTTCGCTCCGAGGGCAATCGTATGACACATAATCTCAACCCATCGGTTACAGTCGCTGTAATACAGTGGTAGAACGTCGTTTTCAAGCTAGTTATGCTTGTCGGTCGCGGTCACGGATCTGCGATTGGCCGCGTTGATATCCTGTTTCGCGTCGCAAAATACCCAACCCGCGGTCCCCCGTGATACGCCTTCTCGAACAGGCGTTTAAACGTGGTACGCACAGAATATCAGGTGAGGATGGGATCTGGTAAAGAAGGACTTCGATAGAAATCGGGAAGTATACTGCCTGCAGTATCCGTCAGTCAATCACTCGTGTCTGTCCGTCCGATCTCGCGAGTCCTGTCTCGCTTCCGAGCCGGAACCCACATTTGATAGAGAGGAAGGAGCAACTGAAGCGCGAAAGACAAACTCATTAGCGCGCCGCCGCATATCACGGTGTAAGCGAAGACGGCCGTCGTGTGGGTTAACCACCAGGAACCGATATCGATCAGTATCGCCGCAAATGGAAGCAGGACAACAATGACTTTGATTCGCTCGGAAATATCGCAAAATGAAAAGATGACACCCGTCAGAATAAATATGAACGCCATCCCGAAAAGGTGAACATGCGACACCTTCGAAAGCTGCAGGATGCTGACGCCGAGATCGCTTTCTGCTAACATGTGCACGTCTTCGTAGCGGGTTAACATCGGTTCAGTGTCTCCCTCGGGACTGTGGCAGGTTGCACAGCTATTCTGTATAATCGATTCAATATTTCCGTAATTGTCCTGTTTCGCTCCTTCATTTAACCAGTTGACGATAAGTATACGGTCGGCGTCGGTAATAAAATCCCGCATATTACCGCTGATTGTAGACTCGAGACGGGTCACCTTTCGTTCACCATGATATTTTGTCGCTACTCCCTGAACCAGGCTCCGGCCTGATTTCAAGTGGGGGTCGATACTTGTAAGAAAGAGGTAATACAGAGCCATCGCGTACCCCATCCCCATAGTTACAAGAAATGCGGTGAAGAGTGTTTTCAGTGACGCCGGAAAATCGCGTATAGTCGGAACGGTCATAGTTTTATTTTTTCAGCGGATGTCTTATTTTCTGAAGTGCCTGCTCAAAGTCGAAATCGACCTTCCTACCATCTTTCGTAGTATAACGCTCGGGATTATAAGTCGGATTATCTTCATTATGACACCGACTGCAGGTGTTTGCCTCATCTGGCCTGATCAATCCGAATTTCTCAATCGCCTGCTGTGTATTTTCTGCGTGTTTATCCTTAGTTTTATACTTGTCTCCCGGGCCATGACACGTCTGGCAGGCAACGCCCTCTTCGACTTTAACCTTGGTGGTCACGAGAGCTTGGCTGAATCCATAGGCGGTACTGTGGCACTGTAGACACTTACCGTCATTCTGCGAATTCTCAACCCCCATTTTCGCGGCCACTTCTTTCGCCTTCTCACTGCTCAATACTTCATAGGCGTTCGCGTGCACGCCTGCCTCCCAAACGGCGAATTGATTCCCGATTTCCTCTTTCTTATGACAGATAGCACACATTTTCTCTGAAATTAGTAACTTTGCATCCCACTTAGGAAACGAATGGTTCGTCGCCGCATCGTCACCGCCATGCAATAATGCCGTTCCCCATAATGCGGAAATGAGGATTAATAAAACGAACTTTTCATTCATGATATATCGCCTTTCGGTTGAAGGATTATCGACTGCTTGCAGTCTCTTGAACTCGCAGTTAAAATTCACAGTACCCAACACCAGGCAATCAGAAATTCATCGCCAATCCGCCGAACAAACCGTGGGCTGTATAATCGGCGTCATTCGAATAATTTGAATCCCGAAATCGGTAAGATTCATACCTAAGCTTTCCTGATAGAGAGTTGTTGAAGCGATGATTGAAAGTAACACTCCAGGATTCACTGTTGTAATCTGACGCCTGTGCCAACCCGCTCAAATTCGATTGTTCATTGTCCGTACTGGAATAATTGAATCCGATCAAGACATCCGTCGCGCTCGTGAATATGTATCGGGCGCTGGTGAGAAATGTGTAGACGTCTCCATCATAATTATCGAGTATGGCTGGTGCGTCGATGGCCGGAATTCGAGTACGGGTGTCCTGAACGGAGAGAACGGTCGAAAAATAAAACCTTGAGATCGGCGTCAGGATGGCGCTCACACTGTAAACATGAGACTGATAGTCGCCGCTTGACGCATTGCCTCCAGGGGAGGTAGTACTGACGAATTTGGTATTATTATCGATATCTGTTCTCACGAGTTGATACTTAAACGAGGTATTCAGCCAGTTGGCGGCACGCCAGCTGAGCTTTATCGCCAGTTCATCCGTCTCATGATCCAAGTCGTTGATAAAACCGATTTCATATCCCTCGCCCGCAGAAGGGGTGGCGTCGAAATCGTTGCCCTTATGAACATAATCATTATTTTTTCTCGTCCGTTGATAATATGTGTTCAGGAACAGCCGGGTCATCGGCGACGTGCTGAAACCGATGCGGTATTGTTGTTCATCGTTATCAGCTTCGGTATCACGGAGAAATTCCTGGACACCGGTGTCGTCGAATCGCTCCTCAATCTGGTCATAGTTGTCCTGCCAAAAAGTCGCTTTAGCGTAAATCGAAGAGAACGGCAGGCCGGAGTAGCGGATCTCGATGTTCTCCTGAAATATCAGTGTATCAATCTCAGACTCGACATCGGCAAACTCGTCCGTTGGCCCGCTTCCATGTCTCAGATTCTCATGACCACCGCTATCGGTAACAGTGTCCTCCATCTGAAATCCGAATGACAAAGAAATTGTCTCAACCGGCAGATAAAATGTCCCCAGGCTGAAAACATGAGACTCCTGGTCCAATTCCAAACCATTGGCTTCGTAGAATTTGTCATGCGAGCCGAATACGCCATTGGTAGGTTCATATGCCATGGCGAAATCCGCGGTCAGATCGTGGTGAACTGTTAAATAGCCGGCTGAAAAGAATAATTGGTCAGTCAGCCATTTCTCGACGGTGAACGCATTAGACAGCATATCATACTCACGGTCATCCTCCTTAACCGGATGCCCTTGAGGCTCTGCTGCGCCGGCCAGACCGGCGGGCACCAGATCCGATCGCGATGTATTGTTGTCGTAAATCTCGTATCGTAAATTATTGGCGAACTCGAACCCGTTGAAATCATCTGAAAGGTCGAGTTTCAGGATATGAACGTTTTCATCGATATCCTTGGTCGCCGGATAAATCTGCTTGCCGGTAAATGCGTCCGAATTCCATTCAAGATACGATTTCGTACCCTCCTTATACCGGTTTTCATAACCGATTATGATAGTCGGCAATTCCTCGAATGTTAATTCAATTTCCGCCCAGATTTTACCGATTTCCAGAAATAAGTCTTCCCCAAGGCTGTACGAAAGACCTTGATAATATCCGCCAGTATCATCAAAGTACCTGGTGTAATTCTCGATTCCGGCGCGAATTGTGACATTCTCCCGTGGCGTCAATGTCAGGGCCAGGCGATAGTCGCGCTCATTAAATATGACGCTTCCTTCGAGACTCAACGATCCCTGACGAAACGTAAAATCCTCTATGCCCCCGACAACGTCATCGTTATGCCAACGGTGAGCCGTAAATAGTTCGCTGTCACCACTGACATTGTACCCCCCGAACATCAGAGACAGGGCTCCACTGAACTCGCCGCCCTGCCCGACAGCCGCCTCCTCGTCATTGGCTGACACAGACCACGTCGCCCAAGAGACTATAGCACCAAGAAGAAAACTGTTTAACCATAGTTTCGCGCTTATCATTCGCTACCTCCGGTTTTTATACTGATCGCCGCTGATCATTGTAGCCGCGGCTCTGCGAGTCGAAATTTTTAGCGAACTCCAACGGACCCGTCCTTGCTTGCAGGGGCGCTAAACAAATACACGAGCCGCGCGATTCCGGCGTTTCCGATCGGGCAGAAACATTAATATCGTAAATGCGTGTCTATGTTCGACCCGTGAATCGCCGTATGACAACCTGCGGTCCAGCAAGCGCCCCGAGGAATACGAGTCGTATGATTTTGTCTCCCAATACGCACTGCATTAACATCAGTATGCGCTTGAGCGTGGCATTTTAGGCACAGGTTTGAATCGTTCTCGACCAGCATTTTCTTGTTAAAGGAACCATGCGGATTGTGACACGCGACACAGCCCTCACGTAGTGCTTCGTGGGAAAAAATATAGGGCATGGACTGCTCTTTGTGACATTGCGAACAGGTGCCGTTCATCCCTGCGATTGCAATTTGCCGGGGCTTCATGATATCATTCCCGTGTGGATCATGGCAATCAGTGCAGTTCATCTTCCCTTCTGTAACTGGATGATGGAACGGTAGATTAAACTCCGCCTGCTTATCGAGGTGACAGACGAAACACGCTTGCGGTGATTTCCCCGGATTAACAATGAATTTCCCCGTCCCGTCGTCAACGTGCAAACTTCCGGCACCATGACAGCTCTCGCACCCAGTGGACCCCGCCATTCGCGCATTGGGAACAGAAAGCCGGGCGTGCGTCGTGAACGAAAACTCTTTCACGTGCTGCTCGTGGCAGGCACTGCATGTCTCGTTGCCGACAAAACCAGCGCCCGGAATATCAGGAACCGCGACGGTGACGCTATCAGTCGACAGGCAGGAAATAAGGAATAGCGTACAGAGCAGCATTAATAAAACGGCGGCAGCACTGACAATAGATCGTTTCCCGTTTCCGATACGGCGTATCTGACTGATGATATTAATCATCGCAATCTCCTGTTATCGCCTTTTCTCTATTGATTAGCAAAATTTAAGCCTTGTAAGCCTACGGCTTACTGCCATTATTTTATTCCATAATTTTGGGGATGAAATATTAGCTATAAAAATCCATAAGCTTCATGCGCGTGTTTAACAACCTGTAGCTGATCACGGCAGTCATGCGTTTCATCATGTCATATCCGAATTCATAGTTATCGTCACATTTTGTGCGTAGGCATTTTCCGTCGAATGAAATAACCTCAGTGGGGTCCACCGCCAACGCGTCAAATCGCCATTTATACGGCGGAATTAGCCACGACCACCCCAAAATATCCCCTGCCCCCAGTTTCTGTATAGTAACGGGACCATTGTCACCTGCATTTATCTCTATCGCAACATTTCCATGAACGATGATGTAGAAGTTGTTCGCATCCGTGTCCTGTGTTAATAGAAAGTGCCCGTTCTTAAAGTTCACATGAAATGCACAATCCGTAAGAAGATTCACGAACTCCGGTTTAAGATCTTCGAAAAATGCCTGATCTTTGATAATATCTGCAATTTCCTTAGCATTCATTATTCGCAATTCCCTTACTTAATGTAATTTAGTAACTGTGACCGTGTTTTTGTCAGCCTGTCAGTCACGATCTGAGTCAGTCTCCTCGCCATTTCATATCCGAATTCGCTATTCCCTTCGCACGCGTCGCGCACACGCACCCCGTCGAAAGCGATCACATTCGTGCGCTCAAGCGCTTCGCCGGAAAATACCCATTCATATGGTGGCAATAGCCACGTCCATCCGACGATACTCCCCGCTCCTAATTCCTCAATGTCAACGGAACCCGCCTCGCCAGCGTAGACCTGTATCCCAACACTCCCTTCGAGAAGCAGAAAAAATCGGCTCGACGGTTTTCCCTGACAAAAGAGATAGTCATGGGTCTTAAAGGTTGCGAATGAGGCTGACCGATTAACGACTTCAAGAAATTTCGGTTTAAGATCCTTAAAGAATTCGTGTTCAGATAAAATTGATTCGATTGATCTACTTCCTGCGCACATAACTAGTCCTCAATTCTGCTGTTTTAAAGTATAAAAGCACGCCTGCCGTCTTTATGTGAAGCGTTTCCAACAAATGATATGCTGAGAATCACCCACTCCCTGGCTTGTGTCGCACATCTGGAACCATGAAATTCGACTATCATATCACTGGGCCGAATATAGCAGAATCAAAGCCATAGACTGATAACGTAAGTTAAAACCTTTACACACAAAGCTTTAGGGGGCATTTAGAGCCGCGATAGAATTGTACGACACGTCCGATATCGGACAATTAATTTTCGATCCAGCCCCCGGCTCCATGACCGTTACGAAGCGTAGTATAGCAGGCCATACCCCATCCATAATCGGATGACTATACCAATACTCCGGGATGCATATTATTGTCATAAGAAATTAATTATAAACAATTTATATATAATTATATTAATTAGGCATTTATTATGCTTCTAAACTCACTATAGCAATGAAATATCGTTTAGTACCGGACATTTACAGTGATTTCAGGAGTGGTTTTTAATTATTTTCATACGGCAAGCGGTACAATTTTGCGGACGACTTTGAATTCACTACCTAAGTATATCGAACGATATTTCATCCCACATCCGGGATGAAGACGTTCGATATAGTTAATAAATAAGGAGATTTTCGAGTGTGCAAACTCTGGAAAGCCGACAGTAAATTTCGAAACGGTGTGATGCTGCTTTTTACGGTGATTCTAATTTTCATCATCGGCGGAGTTTACGACCTCGCCAAACAGTTTCGCGCTGCGACGGTGCGACAACCAGTATCTCAAGCGGATGTCGCTGCACAATCTGAGATGCCCTTCAATATTGGCGTTTCGAGTGCATCTGCCGAGGCTTCCACGGTCCCCGTCGCTGGCCTGCCGACTGAGGTCGCCGTGTTGACCGATGCGCCGGCAGTCCCGCCGCGGATTGTTCGCAATTATCCTGCACACGTCGTCGTCAATCTCGAGGTTAGTGAGGTCGTCCAGCGACTCGCCGACGGTGTGGACTACACATTCTGGACCTTTGGCGGAACTGTTCCCGGGAGCTTTATACGTGTCAGAGAGGGAGATTACGTCGAGTTCCAATTGAGCAATCACCCCGACAGCAAGATGCCTCATAATATTGATCTCCACGCGGTTACCGGACCAGGTGGGGGAGCAACTTCCTCCTTTACCGCGCCTGGGCATACATCCGTTTTCTCGTTCCGGGCGATCAATGCCGGCCTTTTTGTATACCACTGTGCAACGGCACCGGTGGGTATGCACATAGCAAATGGAATGTACGGTCTGATTTATGTGCAACCGCAAAAAGGGTTACCTGCCGTAGATAAGGAATTTTACATTATGCAGAGTGAGTTCTATACGAAGGGGTCTTTCGGGGCCGAAGGCCTGCAGTCGTTTGATATGGACAAAGCACTTCGAGAGGAAGCCGATTACGTCGTATTCAATGGGTCGGTCGGTGCAATCATAGGGGACAATGCGATTCAGGCGAATGTGGGTGATACTGTCCGATTTTTCATAGGGAACGGCGGACCGAATCTGGTTTCATCGTTCCACGTTATCGGCGAAATATTTGATCGCGTTTATCTCGAAGGAGGGACGTCAATTAATGAGAACGTACAAACGACCTTGATTCCGGCAGGTGGCTCGACAATCGTCGAGTTTAAGGTTGAGGTTCCCGGTAGTTTTATCCTTGTCGATCATTCGATATTCAGGGCTTTTAATAAAGGTGCCCAGGGAATCCTTAAGGTTGACGGTGACGAGCAACCGGCTATTTACTCGGGCAAACAATATGATGAGGTTTACCTGGCTGAGGGCGGCGCAGTTCAAACCCTAACCGAAGCCACGACGCCCACGTTGGAACTGCCGAGAGATACTAAACAACGAATTAGCGCCGGGAAACGGGCTTACAAACGCAACTGCATGGCGTGCCATCAGGAAGATGGGAAAGGTCTATCCGGAGCGTTTCCGCCGCTGGCGAATTCGGACTATCTGATTACCGACAAGAACCGTGCAATCAAGGTCATTCTCGACGGGTTGGTTGGTAAGATTGAAGTGAACGGGAAAAAATATGACGGCGTTATGCCTGGATTGAGTTTATCCGACCGCGAAGTTGCCGACGTACTGACTTATGTCTACAACAGCTGGCAGAACCCGGGCGGAACAGTCGATCCGGCGGAGGTTGCAGCAGTACGTGCGTCGAAAAATTAGGCCCATACTCAGTGAAAAAATCGACACTCAAACCCGCGGCAATTATATTCAGCGCGTTTGTTATTGTGGTTCAATCCTTTGGAGTTGATCGCCCTGACTTCGTGCCCATGGTACAGATCCCCAGCGGGACCTATTTCCCATTATACAAGGATGAAGGAAAAACGGCTGAAGTATCTGTCGACTCCTTTCTCATCGACGCGCTTCCCGTGACGAATCGCGATTTCATCGCATTCACGGAAGAAAACCCAAAATGGAACCGCCGCAATATCAAACCCCTCTTTTCCGATGAATCCTATCTGAAACACTGGGGCGAGAAATCGGTTACGAAGGAATTTTCAGACTTCGAATTAGCAACCCCCGTCACAAATGTTTCGTGGTTCGCTGCACGCGCATACTGCTCCTGTAAAGGCAAACGGTTACCAACTGTCGCTGAATGGGAATACGTGGCGGCGGCATCGGAAAGTAAACCGAATGGTCGCGCAGACCCGGAGTTTAGGAACCTCATTCTCTCCTGGTACAGCAAACCGAACTCATCAACATTGAAACCGATTGGTAGTGTTAAAAATTATTTTGGTGTTTTCGACATTCACGGACTCATATGGGAGTGGGTCGAAGACTTCAATACATTACTGGTGACCGGCGAGTCACGAGGCGATAATGACCTGGATCAACAGTTATACTGTGGAAGTGCATCGATTAGCGCCGTTGATCCAATGGATTACGCCGGCTTCATGAGATACTCATTTCGAAGCAGCCTGGAAGCTCGATACACCGTAGGGAATCTGGGATTTCGGTGCGCGAAGGCGTTAGAACATGACAAATAACCCGTCCACACGAGGACAGTAAAACACTCTATACCGAACATCTTCAGGTTATTGAAATATTGTTTCCACCGCGGCGGATTTCGCTAGGCTCAACATAGATCTTAGGTAATGAATTCGAAGTCGTCTCTCTCCGCATGGGCGGGGAGTCCGTCCACACGTACCAAAATTTTTACTGTTTGCAGTATAAACCCTTCTGGAATTCTATGTTTAAGACTACGTCACAGCCTAAAACCTACGCGACCTTGTTCGGTATTGTAATCTGCACAATCCTCGGCGGTGTAAAGGGATACGGAGAAAACAGGGATGTTAACAAAGTACATCCCGGCAACAATAGTTATCCGGGCACATCTATTTACCATCTGGAATCCGAGTGGACGGATCAGGACGGGCGGTCGTTTAAGCTGTCAAATCTCGCAGGGGATGTCGTCGTTATAGCCATGGTGTTCACTAAATGCGAATACACATGCTCAAGGATTATTTCGGATTTGCGGTCAATCGAGCAGCAACTTAACGACGATAACCGCAAACTTTTTAAGCTCGCATTGTTCTCGTTCGACTCCGAGAGAGACTCCCCGGAAGTTTTGAAGGCGTTCGCCGAAAAACGTCAATTGGACCCGAAGCGTTGGTCGCTACTGCACGGACAACCGGAATCTGTATCAGAATTAGCAGCTGTATTAGGCGTGAAGTATAAGAAAAGCGAAAAAATCGGATTCTCGCACTCGAATATTATGACCGTACTCAATCAACAAGGCGAAATCGCCTTCCAGCTCAAAGGGCTTAACCAAGACCTGAAACACATAACGAAGATCGTCTCAGACCTATTGTAAAATTGAGGGAACTGCATCGTTAAGTCGGCTAAGATTCGGTAGTTCTATTCTCAAAAAACGAAAATCCAATACGTTGTCCCATTGAGATTACGATTAACCTGTTCTTTCACCTGATCTATGCATCAATTTCGTTACCAGCGCTTTTAGCTGACCTGAGATCAGTGAGTTACGAAGGTTCCCCGGCTGAACAAATATTGAAATATCGTTCGGAATCCCTTAAGTGACGGGTTGAAAGTCTTCTCTCTCCGCACGAGCGGTCCGGATAGCCGCGACTCCGCTTATACGGAGAGTCCGTCCATACGGACCAAAGATTGTACCGCTTGCGGTATGACTAGACCCCGTTCGAAAAGGTCTCTATTTCAAAGGAAAAAGTAAAAATAAAACGATATAAATCTCCTATTTATAAATAGTTACATATATCAGTACAGGAACTAACTAGGCGGATTCCTTTTACGCCTCCCGCTCGTCTTCCCGGTGCCAAATGCGATAGAGCGCCGGTAAAACCACTAGCGTGAGAAGTGTTGAACTGATGAGCCCTCCAATAACGACCGTCGCCAGTGGTTGCTGAACCTCAGCGCCGCGTCCGGTAGATAATGCCATAGGGAGAAAACCAAGGGAGGCTACGAGTGCCGTCATGATGACGGGACGCAGTCGGGTCATCGCGCCTTCGTAAATCGCGTCTTCCAGATTTCGATTCTCTTGTCTGAGCTGATTGATATAAGTAATCATGACCAGGCCGTTGAGGACGGCAACGCCGGATACGGCGATAAAGCCGACCGCTGCCGAAATCGAAAACGACATACCGCGAAGCCACAACGCAAAGACGCCGCCACTCAGAGCCAGCGGTACTGCGGTAAAAACAAGTAGCGCATATTTTGTCGAATTGAAATTACTATATAAAAGCAGAAATATGAGGAAAAAGCATACCGGAACGACAACGGCCAACCGGTCTCGGGCACGGGCCAGATTCTCATACTGCCCTCCGTACTCCAGAAAATACCCCGGGGGCACTTCCACCTGATCGGAAATCTTCGACTTGACTTCTTCAACGAAAGACCCGAGGTCGCGCCCGCGTACATTCGCTGCCACATAGGTTCTTCGCCGGCTATTCTCCCGGCTGATTTGATTGGGGCCTTCGCTGGTCTGTATATCTGCCACGACACCTAATGGGATCACCTGCGGCGGTTGATTCGCGAATCCTCCAACACCGAGACTTGCTAACTCCACGCTATGCCTTGCCTCTTCCGGGGGTAGCGGAATCGGGATATCTGCGATTGACTGCAGATTCGCGCGCAGGTTTTCCGGAAGCCGGACGAGGATATCAAAGCGACGGTCGCCTTGGTAGACGACGCCAGCCTCTTCACCGCCGATGGCCACCGATACAACATCCTGTATATCGGTAATGCTTAGACCGTATTTCATGATCGCTTGGCGATCAATATTGATATTAAGGAAGGGTAACCCTTCAGTTTGTTCCAGTTTAATATCTGCGGCACCCTGAATTTCCTTAAGAACGGCGGCTATTTGCTGAGCGGTAGATGAAAGTTTTTCGAAATCGTCGCCGTAAATTTTAACGACCAGATCACCGCGAACACCGGCAATGAGCTCGTTGAATCGCATCTCTATAGGTTGCGTAAATTCGTAATTTTGGCCTGGAATTTCACTTATCGCGTCTTCGATGCGTTGGCGCAGGTCCTCCTTTGTTTCATCCGGATTCGGCCATTGTTCCTTTGGTTTTAGTATTACGAAACCGTCGGAAACATTGGGTGGCATTGGATCGGTTGCTACTTCGGCCGTGCCGGTTTTCGAAAACGCGAATTCAACTTCGGGAAACTCGCTGATAGTTCTTTCCACCAACAATTGGAGCTCGGCAGACATTGAAATTCCAGTGCTCGCCATACGCAATGAGTGAAGCGCGATATTGCCTTCGTCAAGTTTTGGGACGAAAACCTGACCGAGACGTTGGAAAACAGAGATTGACACAAGAAATATCAAAACGGCGGCGGCGACCGTCAACCAGCGCAACCGAACGGCAAAGATCAATGATGGTTTATAGAAGACTTTCAGGGCGCGTATAATCAGATTCTCTTTCTCCGCAACGCGTCCGGTGACCGCCAACGCGACAGCGGCAGGGATAAACGTCAGGGAAAGGATAAATGCACCTATCAAAGCAAAAATGACCGTCATCGCCATTGGATGAAACATTTTTCCTTCAACGCCCGTTAGGGATAGAATCGGGAAATACACTGTGAGAATAATTGCCTGGCCGAATACAGAGGGGCCAATCATTTGTTTTGTTGCCGCAAAAACTGTTTTTAACCGTTCCTCAAGCTTCAACGTTCTACCGGTTTCGCGCTGCTTCTCTGCTAGCATGCGAAGACAATTCTCGACAATAATAACGGCGCCGTCAATGATAATACCGAAGTCGATAGCTCCCAGGCTCATCAGATTCCCGCTGATCCCGGTTTTTACCATTCCCATAGTTGCGATCAACATCGAAAGCGGTATCGCAAGGGCGGTGATAAATGCTGCGCGGAAGTTTCCAAGAAAAAGGAAAAGGATGACAATGACCAATATCGCGCCCTCGGCGAGATTCTTCTGAATGGTTTTAATCGTAGCGTCAACGAGAGTGGATCGGTCTAATACCGTTCGAATATTGACGCCAGCAGGCAGGCTCTTTTTTATTTCCTGAATTCTCTGATCAACCGCCGCGGCGACAGTTCGGCTGTTTTCGCCAATCAACATCAAGGCGGTCCCGACAACGACCTCATGTCCACTGTTACTAGCCGCGCCGGTGCGTAACTCCCTGCCAATTCCAAATGACGCGACGTCCTTAACATAAATGGGAGTACCCTCGTGGGAACCAATGACGATATTACCGATCTCCTGGATATTTTTAACGCGGCCGTCGGAACGGACAATGAAAGATTCGCCGCGATTCTCGATATAATTGGCGCCAATTGCTCGGTTGTTTTCGTTCAGCGCCTCAAGTAAATCCTGAAATGTGAAGCCGTAGGCGACCAATTTCATCGGGTCAGGTTCAACGATGTACTGTTTTACATAGCCGCCGATAGAGTCGACCCCGGCAATGCCTTCGACTGTGCGAAGATTCGGCGAAATAATCCAATCCTGAACCGTTCGAAGGTACCCTGCCTTTTCGACTTCCGAGTTGAGTCTTTCTCCTTCGTCTGAAAGATAAGATCCGTCGCTTTGCCAACCGACCTTTCCATCTCGGATTTCCGCACCCTTGCCGTTGGGATTTTCGTACTCAACGACATACATATAAATCTCGCCCAAACCTGTCGAAATCGGGCCCATCACCGGTTCTGCCCCTGCTGGTAGGCTCTCGCGGGCTTCAGTAAGTCGTTCAGAGACTTGTTGACGCGCAAAATAAATGTCGACGTCATCCCTGAAAATGGCTGTTACCTGAGAAAAACCGTTGCGAGAAATTGACCGGGTGTATTCGAGCCCACTTATCCCCGCCAATGAAAATTCAATCGGGAACGTCACCTGTTTCTCTATCTCTTCTGGTGACAGCGACGGGAACTCCGTATTAATTTGAACCTGATTATTTGTGATGTCAGGGACCGCGTCGATAGGCAGCTGATTCAACGCAAAAAGTCCGATAACGGCGACACCAACAGTTAAAAGCACGACGAGAAATCGCTGTTCTACTGAAAATTCTATTATTTTTTTAAACATAATGAGGAATTCCTGATCTATGAATTCTGATTTATGATTTTTTCTTCTTGATCGTCGTTACGGTACTTGTGATAATTGCCGTGAGTTCATCGGCCTCAGTGAGCAATGGATGAACTAGATTGGATTTCATTATGTTCCCTTCGATTAGCAATTCCATCCAGAACGCACTTTCATCCGCTTCCTCGATCACAATTCCCAATTTCGAAATGAATTCAGCGGTCGACCGGGCGCGGCAAGCAGCCCGGTAGTTCGCACCGACTGAAGTCCCACTTCTGATTAACTGATTTCCTATCGTCTTCGCGGAGGCCGTACGAGGTAGAGCCTCAACGAGCTTGATAATTCTTAGTGCAAATTCCTTCGTTCGATTCTTTAGTTCTTCCTTCGTCATGATTTTTCCCCGCAGTGTTTTGTAACGATTATTGACTTAATAAATCACAATTCATAAATCAAAAATCATAAATTTCCTAGTGCTCATGCGCCGCGCCTTCTTTGCCTAATTCCGCCTTGAGAATGAAGCCACCGTCAATTACCACCCGTTCGCCTGCAGAAAGACCCGACAATACGGGAACGTAGTCGTCTATGACCGGTCCGATTACAACCGGACGCTTTTCGAAGACGTTTGCTTGAGAACTATCCATGACGAAGACCGCAGGTCCGCCTTCGACCGTGAATACGGCAGACCGAGGCACAGCTAGAAACGTGTTCGATATTTCGTCGCCTTTAGGGAAAATCTGAACGCTTCCGAACATTCCGGGATGCAATCCCGAGTGTCCGCTCTCAACTTCGATTCGAATCTGGCCGGTGCGAGTTCTTTCATCTAACGCCGGCGCTATATAGGTGACCGTTCCTTCGAGGACATCGGCACCGATCGCATCCGACCGGATAAACGCCCTGGCTCCGACTTCTACGAAACGCATTTTTACATCCGGAACCGATGCTATAACCCATAGGCCGCTAAGATCCGCAATAGTCATCAAAGCGTCGTTCTCCGGACTTACCACTTCTCCTATTGTCGCTTTACGGGCAATAATTTCGCCGTCAATCGGCGCAAAAATGGGATAGACGGGATCAACTTCTCCGGAACGGGAAAGCTTATCGACACGTTCCTGACTCATCCCCAGCAAATGCAGATTATTTTCAGCGGCTTGCGCCGTTGCGTTGGCCGTCAGTAAAACGCTCTTCTCGACTTTAAATCTCCCCTTGATCCGTAGAAATTCGGCTTGTGATATCCCCTTGCCCTCCACAAGAATCTTTGCTCGTTTATACTCCGTTTCGGCCACTTCAAGCGTTATACGAGCCACTTCTATTTCACTTAACTTTTGTAAAAAGTCACTTTGCACCATTCCGAGTTGGGGACTATTAAGTACGAGAAGGACTTCTCCCTTACGTACTTTGTCGCCAATCCGGTATCGAATATCGCTTACCCGGCCCGAAACTGTGGCACCCACGTGGGCCATATCTTCGATGTTAAACGTCACCCGTGCCGGAGCTGTAATCTTGCGATATAGATTTTGCCTGCGCACCGGTTCTATTTTTAAGTCGAAAAGCTTCAACGCCTTTTCGCTAAGAGTGATTTTGTCCGAGTGATCGCTGTGATCATCATGGTCTTCGTGCCCCTCATGGTCTTCTTTCTCATCGTGCTTTGAGTGATTAGCATCTCCACTGTTTTCATGGTCTCCATCGGTATCTCCGTGATCATGAGCTTTGTGATCTTTATCCGCCTCGTCATGACCATGTTCGGAATGGTCTTCATGTTCACCATCGACTTCCTCCGCGACATGCTCTGATGAGTCGTGGTCGTGACCTTCATTTTTACCATTATCGGTGGCCGCGAACGATGTTATGAACACAAAGGAAAGGCTGAGCATTACGACAAAACACGATTTGCTTTTTGATTTTCTGGTCATTTTCTATTTCCTTATTGAGTATAGTTGCTGTGAACAATCTTGTGTTTTAACGGATCGGTTCATACAGTTTTGAATTCAGAGCTGCCACAACATTCCCGCCGATATGGTCCAGCTCAACGGGACGACTGGTCGGCTCCCGTTAACCCAATGGTTTGTTCAATTTCTATTTGAAATAATCGCGCTTCATAGAGTGCCGCGAGATACTCCGATTCCGTTTCCTGTGCTGTTCGCCTGACGTCGAGCAGGGAGATGAAATCCACCTCTCCCTGGTCATAAAGAAAGGTTTCGCTCTTGAGCGCTTCAGCAGCCGCTGAGCGGAGTTCGTCAAAGGCGTGAATCTGTTCGAGAGCACCGGAATAACCTTCAGTGGCAGTTTCCACATCCCGAATGACTTCCTGACTCGCTCGAAAGATCTGGGCGTCAATCTGGCTAAGCTCGGCCCGTGCTCGGGCGATTCCCCCTTTATTTTTGTTCCACAGTGGGATTTCCAAGCCGAAGCTGATGATATAGTTTTCGGCATCTTCCTCCTGCTCAAAGCCGATTCCCGGTGTGAAATTCGGGTACCATGAAACTTGCTCCCGTTCGAGTTCGAGCCGTTTCTGTTCCTTTAAGGCGTGAAGCCGCTGCAGTTCCGGATGTTCAGCCTGTGCCTTGACATGGATTGCCTCGGTCTCGATTGGCTCGAAAAGAGTTGGTAGCGCGTCAGTGAGTTTGAAGTCCGACGGTAAGCGGCGGCCGGTCAGCGCATTCAGCACCGTCCGCGCGACGTTTAGCAGCCGTTGCGCCGATTGAATCTCCTTATTTGCCTTGAGCATTTCTACTTTGGCCCGGGTTACATCAATCGGACGGGCACTACCCGCGTCAACTTTTCCTTCAACAATCTTTACAATTTCGCCGGCCAGTTCGAAATTCTGAGTCGTGAGACTGATCGTTTCCTGGCGGTACACCACGGTCGAATGCGCTTTTATGACTTCAGCTCGGAGTAAGACCTGAAATGATCCTTCTTCCCGCCGAGTCACTTCTTCGATTGCTTCGGCTGCCTGTCGTCGAGTTCGACGTTTAACAGGCAGCTCAAAAGGTTGGTTCAATCCCAATTCATATTCGACATCATTACCGTTCCCCGAGACATATCTCAAACCAGTATTCAGTTCGGGATTATGCCAGGCGATAGCTTCCAGCACGGCCGAACGGGCAAACTCTCTATTGGCGGCAAATTCAGCGAAGGTGGGATTGTTTTCGAAGGCAATTTCAAGCACGTCCGAAAGGGAAAATGAGGTTTGATCCTGACGCGGTTTCCTTTCCGGAATCTTGTCTGCCGGTGGCTTTTGCGATTGGGGACTAGAAACGATTTCAGGGATCGCAGTTTTCGGTAGTCCGGGTTCGGCATCCTTCTGTTCCCCCAAGGTGTCCTGACGGCTTACCTTGGAGGTGGTCGCGCATCCGGAGACACAAATGAATATTAGTAAACATCCATAAAATGGACGTAGCCGAAATCGGTGAGAATTCTCGTCCCGAGAATATCTAAAAATAAAATGTCTGATAAATCTTCTAACCATATAAAAACTCCGTGGAGATGGGCGGGGTAAAGCTGAAAGAGCTACACAGTATACAGAAAAATTGCGTAACAACGATCTTTAACGAAGGGAGTTGGTATGAAGACTTATCAGAGCAGGAGGATAGTAATAGAGAGGAAATGCGGGAAGTTTGGAGCGGGGGGAGTTCGAGGAAATGGAACGTTTATGTAGGTGTATTGAGAAACAACGTACTGCGAGGCAGAGCCTATATGCTTTGCTTTAGATTGTATCGGAATTTTATCATCACATTGAGATTTCCCGCTTACAAGCAGTTCACTGATACTTATATCCGTGCAGTTATGACAATGTGGTTCATTTTCGTGGCAGCTCAAGCTGGCTTCGACTTCTGGACCAACACCGTTCGATTGTGACTCTACGCAGCAATCATCGTAGGCGAATTCCACTTCGCCGTGATCGTCTTCACCGAGGCAATAGACTAATGCCTGGGCTGTTGGCAGCGCCACAAAATAAACAGCGCAAAATAGGAAACTCAGTATTCTTGCTATATTGGAACGTTTCATAAGACAGGAATAGGCCCTTGGATTACAGACTTGTCGAAACATACTGCAAGCAGTACAATTTTTGGATGACTTTGAATTAGTCAGCCAAGAGATATCGAAAGATACTCCGAAAACCTGAGGATATTCGGTATAACTCAGGCAAAGATTTAACTGCCACCTACAATATTCTAATGAAGTTCCGGCGAAAATACAATGCGGAATTGAAAGAACGGCACTGGCAGCTCTCGAAAATTCATTGTCCACGAAGCCGTAATTTTATCCCATCCGCCGGTTCTATCCCCGGCAGTCTGTCGTGCTCTGATGGCTTTTTCGACTTTCGTATTGGTATCCCCATGGTCATTGTTTTCTTAACCGGCCATCATGTCTCGCCATAGCCGTAAGGCGAAGGCGGAAGCCACTTGGGTCCGCACGAGCGGACTCGCGCTTATGCGGGTCGACGGCTATTCGACCAAGCGGTGTCGGAATCGCTATCGGGATCGTTGTTTAGTTTTTGTGCGAATCAGTTGCCTATAGCCAAGGAACAAGGAGGAACGATCCCGAAAAAAAAATAGTACGCGGAATCAAGAAAATATAGCCGCATTTGACTGATGTCAGCGTTCCTCAAGAACGTATCCGACCCCGCGCATGGTATGGATTAATTTTTTCTCAAACGGTTGATCGATTCGCTGTCGCAGCTTATAAATTCGAGCCTCTACGACGTTGGTTTGCGGATCAAAGTTATACTCCCATACGTGCTCCATTATCATCGTCTTCGTCATCACCCGCCCGGCGCTGCGCATGAGATATTCAAGCAGGGCAAACTCGCGAGGTTGTAACTCAATACTCTTGTCGGCGCGACTCACTTTTCTCGAGAGCAAGTCGAGAGTTAAGTCGGAGACACTGAGCGTCGTGGGTTGTGACTCCCGATTGCTTCGACGAATCAACGCCTGAATTCGCGCCAGCAGTTCGGAGAATGAAAACGGTTTTATTAAGTAATCGTCGCCGCCCTGCTGGAGTCCCTTCACGCGATCATCAACTGTATCATTGGCGCTCAAGATTAGAACCGGGGTATTGATTTTACGGCGCCGAAGCGCGCCAATCATCGACAACCCGTCCATCCTCGGCAGCCCCACATCTACAATCGCCGCGTCAAATTCCTCTGAGGAGGCCGTTTCAAGGCCTTCCACGCCATCACGACAATAAACCGTGGTATATCCGAACTCCTCCAGACCATTGATGATATAGGTCGCTGATGGTTCGTAATCCTCGACAAGCAGTATCCTCATATCGGACTCCTGATGAAACGGGTAGCCGGGATCGGCACCGTTAGTATACCATCGTCATTGGGTTTTTTAACCGGCCATCATGTCTCGCCATCCGCTTTCGCGAGCGCGACATGATACCAGTTAAAAATATACCGTTCCGAATCCCTTAGATGATAAGTTGAATCTACATTCCCAAAAATTGTAATGCTCGCATACATTCTTCGTGTGTGAAAATCGAAATTTTGCACAAAAAGTTCTTTGCAATCCAGAATGATCCTGGTGTACCTGAATCTGTGAATTCTTCCAAAAGCAGATCACGGTGTCGATTAGTAAGTTAATTTAACGCACCGATGATACTATAGGCATCATTGGAAAGAAATAAATGCCTCCACAACCATCCCTGATGGACGTTATTTGCGTATTTGATTGAGAAGAGTACGCCCTGCCATTTTGTGGATTGAGGTGATGAAATTAATCATCTTCGTCGCAAGTTTTTATAAACGGGATCCCCGAGGAGCGAAAGGAGTCAATTTAAGCATCCTCGGGAACCCCGGAGGGAACACGGAAACCTTGTTAATTAATCTTAAAGATACGCCAACTCGTTAACCGGAAGCTGATTCGAACATGATAAGTTGGTCATATTCGGGTCAGATTACGGTTATAATTGGGGTGTATCATAGGTAATGGATAAGTCGCAGGTGTTATCAATATTCGGATAACGACTATATTAGAAAGTCACTTGGCAGTGGCTGTAGACAGAGATTCATACTCGGGCGAACGCGCAAGCCTGCATTATGCACAATTTTAGTCATGAGAATGCGTAGCTTGCTTTAGATCAAAGAGTTATGGAGGTTGCCGGGACGAAAAAATATTGAAATATTTTGAGATCCGGTGTTCTCTGTAACTCATTTATATGAAACAAGATACGCATTCGCAATAGAAAGTTTATGCATAATGTAGGCTTACCTGCATTATGCACAAATTTCGTTGCGCGAGCTTTTAGCTGGTCTGAGATCAATGAGTTACGAAGGTTGTACGGCCGAAAGAATATTGAAATATCGGCTGGATCTCTTAGTCTAGTCCCGTGACCGCGGGATCGCACGTTCTTTGTAACTCATTTAGATCAGGCTAGCCTGAATACTTCATCAGTATTCTGCTACAAGCCATAGTCTCTGCTCAAATAAGCCGATTAGCTCAACTTTATATCTCAGTGAATGGATATTCACTTTCGCCGTCAAGTTTTCACTAATCGATTTATTATGAGCGAGTTAAACGCTCTCGCGACGAATCGCATGAATTAGTCAGGCTAGACCGTGTTCATCGTCCACAAGATACAAAGAAGGGGTACACGATGTTTTATTTCAATAGTACTGAGCGCCGAGTTCGAGCTGAGGTAACGGACTCTTCTGATTCCAATACTTCACGCTCTTTTGCAGAACCGCAACGAAAGTTGCAGATGCAAATGTCACGACAGCTATATCGTTTTCTTCTGATCGCCGCACTGGTTACGGCAATCAATTCCCTCCCCTCTTCCGCTGAGGAGAGCGTGCCGCTGGCTGAAGATTTCCTCGAAGTTCCGGATGAACTCAAACTGTTCCAGGAGATGCCGCTCGTGATTACTGCGGCCCGTAAGCCGCAACGTATTACAGAGGCATCTTCAACCATAGACCTTATCACCGCGGAAGACATAAAACGGTCAGGCGCTTTAACACTGGCAGAGGTATTAGAACGGCTGCCTGGAATCTATACTCCGACTGCACACAACGCGTTGGATATGTTATGGATTCGCGGCGTCGGCGGGCGCTTTAACGACAACGCACTTCTACTCATCGACGGCGTCCCTTACCGAACTCTATACTATTCGAATTTTCCCATTAATGAGCAAATCCCTCTGGAAGATATTAAGAAGATCGAGATTATTCGTGGCCCTGGATCAGCTTTATACGGTACGAATGCGTTTACGGGCGTAATTAGCGTCGTAACAAAGGATGCCGTAGACATTCCTAAAAATGAGATCACCGCATCGTACGGGACGTGGAATACCCAAAATCACTACGTGTCTTTAGCTGAAGAATTCGAAACCGGAGAGTTTACTTTTTTCGGGAAATATCTTGATACTGACGGGTACAAGGTAAACAGAAACGATGAAGGATTTAGAACGGATGAGCGACGAGTTGCAGACAATCACGCATACAAACTAAAGTTAAGACACAAAAATCTTGATCTAAACATCAGGTACTCAAAATTCTCTCTCAACGATTCTACCGCGGTTCCAGACGAAGACGAAGAAGGCGGCCCGACTGTGCGGGAACACATACTGACACAACTCGGTTATCACGTGGACCTTAATCCGAAACTTTCTCTCCAGGTCAAAGCATACTTCAATCACTTCGCCCTGGACAGAGGGCGAGTCGCCGTTGATCAAAATTCAGCAGTGATATCTACCAACCGATCTGAAATATACGGACGAGTCGCCGGAGTCGATGTGCTTTCGACCCTTCGGTTGTCGCCGACTCACACAATGCTTTTCGGGGTAAATTACGAATACGAATATCTCGATCACGCATTCTCAGAAACGGCGGAGCCGCCGACAGCCCCATTCTCCTTAACTGAGTGGGCCTCTGCTTCAGGCGGGACCACTCCGGAAGCGATCGATAACAATACCATCGGCGTGTACTTCGAAGACGAACTGAAATTAGGCGAATACGTAATCCTGACCAGCGGGCTCCGCCTCGATTCCTCTGAGACATCGGAAACACGTTTAAGCCCCCGAGTAAGCATTGTCTATATCCCCGACAATAAGACCTCTATCAAACTGCGATATAGCGAAGCGTTCAGGGCCCCTACATATCAGGAACTGTATAAGCAGACCAATGACGGGGAAGCAGAAGGGAATAAAAACCTTAACCCGCAGACGATAAAGACTGTAGAATTTGAATTGTCGCGGTTTATCTGGAACAACCATCGTTTGAACACGACCTTTTTCTATACCCAATTCGAGAATTTCATTAAAGTGATCGGGAGCGGAGACTTTCAGAATCTGGGAAAACGGGAGTTGCACGGCGTAGAAGTCGGTCTTCACGGCAGGATTGACAAAGATCTTTCGTATTTCGCCAACTATTCCCTTACGAACGCGAAGGAGTCGAATGGCGCGGATATCGGCGGTGTGCCTGAGAACATGGGCAACCTCGGCGTCACTTACACTGGTCTCGACTTCATGGAAGTCGTGCCCCACCTGAGATGGGTAGGCGTACGAAACCGACCGCTTGATTATCAGGGAGATGTCCCCGTAGAGAATCGCCGTTATCGGCTCCACGGCTATGCGACTATGAATTTAACTCTATTATTCAAACGTCTGCCAGGTCCGATGACCGCCTCTTTATCGATCCGAAATCTTTTCAATACGACTTATCATACCCCGGGTGAACAAACTCAAGATTTCGATATCCTGCAGCCAGGACGGCGAATTCTGTTTTCCCTTTCAACAGAGTTCTAATTCCAGTTCCCAACAACGAATGCCCAATGTTTCGTAAATCAACAATTACCATATGTTGTACTTTGATGCTCCTGGTTGTTTCCAGCCCGCTACGGGCGAGTGGAGCAGACAGCGTGCGTGTACTCGTGCTCAAACAAAACGCACCACAGTACAACCAGGTGCTAAGGGGTATCCGCGATCAGCTCAAACACGACGTCAGGACGACTTTTGAAATCGACACGTTCGAGGTCGCACAAGGTCGAGCTGCGCAAGCCCCTTTTACATCCGAAGTTAATTACGATTTAATCGTCTCAATCGGGACAAGATCGTTTGAAGTTGCAACCCGTAATTTTCCGAAAAAACCACATATTTACGGGATGGTTATAAACGTCGATAGTACTCGAATCGAGGAGGTAGCTAAAGCTTCCGGCAACGGAATCATGGGCGTGTCTCTACTGGGAAAACCATCGGCCTACATCGACTACGCGCGTAAGATCCAAAAAAACCTTAAAACTATCGGTGTGATATACGGTGATGATAAATTTAATCCGTATCTGGCAGAACTGCAGACCGAAGCCCGTAATTCAGGGATAAGGGTCATCACCGAGAAGGTTTCTCAGAAACGTGAATTCATCGATAAGTTCGAAGCAGTAATCAGCTCCGGCATCGACTCGTTTTTAATTATCCCCGATTTTTTCGTATACGATCCGAAACTTCTGGAACACGTTATTATCAATACTTACAATCGCGGGATTCCCTGCATCGCGCCATCAGAGTCTTTCGTTAACTCGGGCGCACTCTGGGCATTCAAGGTGATTCCAGACGACGTTGGCACGCAAATCGCAGAGCTGATCTCTACCGGTGTACTTCCGAGCGATAGAAAAATTGAGTACTATTCGCCTTCCTCGATAGCGATCAACGTAACGGTCGCCGAAAACCTGCACCTGAAAATCCCCTATCGCGTACGTAAAAGTGCGACACTGATAGATCTACGGAGGCAGAATGAAAAATAACCACGCAGCTTTGGGATTGATGTTCCGGGGTTCGACGGTAAGGAATCGGAGTACCACAAAAATCCTTCCGCCGCTGATCCGATTCCCTTTATTTTTGACCGTTGAACGCACCGCACGAGCACAAGCCTGATCTATGCATAAATTTCGTTATGAGAACTTTTAGTTGGCCTGAGATCAGTGAGTTACGAAGGTTGTACGGCTGAAGGAATATTGAAATATTTCAAGGTCGTATGTTCTTTGTAACTCATTTATATCAGGTCTGATACATGCTCACAGTAGAAACTTTATGCATAGATCGGGCTAGCCTTTAACCCGTGAACCGAACAACTTCGTTACCATGAAAATTAGTCTGCCAATCAAGTACGCTTGCTGCGTCTCCGTCATTATTATACTGATGTCGTTATTATTGAGCGGAACCTTTATTTCCCGGCAGGCGGCGAGCATGGAACGTCATCTTGTGGACAAAGGATTCTCGCTCGTTAAAACTTTTGCGGATCACAGTGAGTTCGGGATGGTTTTCTTTAATCTGCAACATCTCAATTCGATTGCGTCAAGCTTGTTGGAGCAACAAGGAGTCGTATACGCGATCATTACCGACAGTGACGGAGAAATCTTCGTATTCCAGGGACAACAGGACTGGAAACAGCCACCCCCGTCGTTAACAGCTTCCCCGGATACATCGAGTCAGGTACCGAACTACAAAAAGTTAAGAAACAGGGGTACGGGGGAAGAAGTCTACCATTTTTCCTCAGAAATCTATTCGGAAACGTTCAAGAATGAAGATCCGGAGTTGATGCTGCTCGCTAAGCCGGGAGTCGACAGTACGATAAGACGGGTTGTTGGCACGGCCCATCTCGGCGTGTCATTGAACGATATGCGCGTGGAAATTCGGAAAGCACGCGCGTATGTCGTTGTGATTACGCTTTTTATTGTGGCAATCAGTGTCGTTATCGCTGTCTTACTGTCGTTATACGTTACTCGTCCAATCAAGAATCTCGTCAACGCAACTCAACGGATATCTGAAGGGAATCTTACGGTCTCATTACGACGTGAAACAAATGATGAAATCGGTGAACTCGCCGAGTCGTTCAATAAAATGACAGAAGCATTACAGAAAACTACGGTATCGAAGAACTACGTTGATAATATATTCAAGTCAATGAATGACATTCTAATCGTCGTCACGATGGAGGGGCTTATTGAGCGGGTGAATACGACGGCCTGTCGATCCTTAGGAATCGAGGAGAGTAACCTGCTGGGCCGCGATTATTTGTCTCTTATCACAACAACTGAAAACAGCCAAATCAACTTCGATCAATTCCTCGCGGCATGCCCCGTATCAAACGTTGAACGTATCTACCTAGCGAGAGACTCACACCCGATTCCAGTATTGTTTTCGTGCTCATTTATGCCCGACAACGAAGTCGGCACCAGGAAAATCGTCACTGTCGCTCAGGATATTACAAAACTCAAGTTGATTGAGGCCGACCTTCGGCAGGCGAAGGAAAGCGCGGAAGAAGCGAACACTGCGAAAAGCGAGTTTCTTGCCAATATGAGCCATGAACTTAGGACGCCGCTGCACAGTGTACTGAGTTTTACAGAGCTAGGGGCTGAGCGGATAAACTCAGCGAGTTTAGAGAAGCTCCTCGATTATTTTAAGGAAATCGACCAAAGCGGACGCGTCCTCCTTCAATTACTCAATAGTTTGCTTGACCTTGCAAAATTAGAATCGGGAAAAACCTCTTTTGACTTCGAAAGAACAGATCTAAACGACGCGATTTCCTCGGTCATAGAAGAGTTCAGTCTCGCCTGCGCCGAGCGGAGCCTTACAATCACTTTAAGAGAGAAAGCATCGGAATCCGAATGCATCGCGGATCCGGAAAAGATTAAACAGGTCGTCCGTAATATTCTGGCGAATGCAACAAGGTTTTCTCCTGACGCCGGTGAAATCGAAATTGGTATCGAGAAAGATTCCGATATTATCCGCGTATCGGTCGGCGACCAGGGTGTTGGTATCCCGGTAAATGAATTAGACGGAATCTTTGAAAAATTCATACAGTCCAGCAAGACGAAAACCGGTGCTGGTGGAACTGGTCTCGGATTGGCTATTAGCCGGGAGATAATAGGAAAACACGGTGGCGTAATCTGGGCAGAAAATCGGTCAACAGCCGGTGCTCTATTCGTCTTCGAAGTACCAATTTCATTGGCTATTTTCTCCAATTCCGAAATCAAGACGCTGGAGAATAACGGCCAGGTCTCTAAACAACTTTAAACGCTTGGATACCGAACATCAGAGTCCCGCATGCGGGACGCAATACCGTTCGGGAATTATTGGCTGACAAATTCGAAGCTATCCAAAAAATTTACTGCCTGCAATATAGTAGCGAAATCAGATTAAGGGGACTCGTCATGAGTAACGGGGATGTGAGCGATAAAATTCTAATTGTCGACGACAATCTATCGAATATAAAGATTCTTCGCGAAAGACTGGAAGACTATGACCTTATGGTCGCCGAATCCGGCCAGCAAGCGCTTGAAATCGCAGCAGAGTTCAAACCAGACCTAATTATGCTCGATATCATGATGCCGGGCATGGATGGGTACGAAGTATGCCGACATGTACGGGCACAACCCCAGATGGGTACGCCAAAGATTATTATGGTTTCCGCGAAAGCAATGCGTGAAGAACGATTGCGGGGTTACGAAGTCGGGGCCGACGACTACATCGTCAAACCGTTCGACGGCCAGGAGCTTTTAGCAAAGGTTCAAGTGTATTTGAGGTTAAAGTCGACGGAAGAGTTCAACGCAGAGCTGCAAAAGCAGGTGGCGGAACAGACCGAGGTTCTCCGCGATGCGAAAAACGCTGCAGAAGCCGCAAATCGTGCGAAAAACGAGTTTGTATCCACCATGACACATGAGCTTAGAAATCCACTCACAACGATCATCGGTTGTACTGACCTGGTAAAAATAGATCCCTTGAATGACAAACAGGTAAAGTATGTAAATCTAATTCGACAGGGTGCCAACCACCTCGCAAGTCTTGTCTCGGATATATTTGACGTTGTCAAGATCGACAGGAACGTGGTAGAACTCGAGGTTACAGCGTTTCCCGTAACGGGGTTCATAGAATCGACCGTCGACATGATGCAGAAGCAGCTGCAGGAAAAAGAGTTGGACGTGAAGGTCTTCGTTACTCCCTCCTTAATCAACCTCACCGGCGACAATCGGCGATGCAGACAAATCTTGCTTAATCTCCTCTCTAATGCGATAAAATATAGCGATAAAGGAAGCGTGATCGAGATCAGCGCCGAGGACGTGTCGGATTCAGTCGCTAAAATTTCAATTAAGGACACTGGTATCGGCATCAGAGAGGAGGACCGCGAAAAACTTTTCTCGGAGTTCTATCAGGTCGACCGCCGTAGAGATGAAAAGTTGGGCGGTACGGGTATAGGTCTTGCCCTGAGTCGTAGATTGGTCGAACTTCACGGTGGTGAAATTGGCGTTGTGAGCGAGCTCGGGAAAGGCAGCGTATTCTGGTTTAGTTTACCAGTTACGGAGTGCGGTAAAAGCACTGAGACACCGCATGGAGATAGTTTCGCCAGCCTACCGCGAAGTTTCGCGGGCCGCCGAATTTTGGTCGCCGAAGACAATGAAGCGAACCAAGCAACAATTATCGACATGCTTGATCGCGACGATATTGAAGTAAACTTGGCAGGTAACGGTCAGGAGGCAATTGAGCTTGCGAAACTGCGTACTCCCGATATCATTTTAATGGACTTGAGAATGCCGGTGATGGACGGATTTACGGCCACGGAAAAACTGCGGGCAATGCCGGATTTCGCCGATACTCCGATTATTGCTCTAAGCGCAAGTGCCGACCGGCGATCGATCGAGAAGTCCATTGCCGCCGGCTGTAACGAACACATTTCGAAACCGATCACCTTGGGCGACTTAGGAATGATTCTAGGCAAATACTTAACGAAAGACTTGGCCAAAATAAGCGAACATTCCAATTCGTAATCTTACTCTTTCGCGTACTCGTAATCTTTATGGTTTTTCGAGGTGAGATTTGGAATCTGATCCATGCTTGCAGTTTACTTCTTCTTAGACTCTTCGAATTCTTTGGTCAACTTATCGCTGAGGTCTCTAGGAGTCGGCGCGTATCTCGTGAACTCCATCGTGAACTCGCCTTTGCCCTGGGTCATCGATCTAAGATCTCCGACATAACCAAACATCTCTCCAAGCGGTACGTCCGCAGTAATCGTGCAGAATTTCTCGTCATCAACGGTGCCGACGATAATCCCTCGACGTGAACTGAGATTTCCGATAACCGCCCCCTGAAATTCCGAGGGAACCGCTATTTCAACTTTCATGATGGGCTCCAAAATAGCCGGCTTCGCATTCGCGTAAGCTTGACGAAATCCGCCGATCGCCGCCAATCCGAATGCCATATCACTCGAATCCACAGCGTGGAACGCGCCGTCTACCAGTGTCATTTTAACACCGACAATTGGAAATCCAATTAGCGCCCCCTTACGAAGACACTCCTGGAAGCCCTTATCCACGCTAGGTATATACTCTTTCGGTATGTTCCCGCCTTTAACCTGATTATCGAACTCATAGCCGCTAGTTTCGGCAGGTTCCATCATGCCAGTCACGCGCCCGTATTGACCAGACCCACCGGTTTGCTTCTTGTGCGTATAATCGAATTTAGCCGGTGCGGTAATTGTTTCACGATAAGCGACCTGCGGTTGCCCCATTTCGAGATCGACATTGAATTCGCGGCGAAGACGCTCGAGATAGACGTCGAGATGCAGTTCGCCCATTCCTGAGAGAATTGTCTCTGAGCTTTCATCGTCGAATCGGACCTTGAAAGTCGGGTCTTCTTTCATGAAACGGTTTAACCCTTTAGATAGATTTTTTGAAGACTCCTTGTCCAAGGTTTCAATCTTGACGTCTATCACTGGATCCGGGACGAACATCGAGGTCATGTTCACCTTGAGCGAACCATCGGTAAATGTGGTTCCCGACGCACAATCGATTCCAAAAACCGCAACAATATCGCCGGCTTCAGCCACGTCGATATCTTCGGTCTCGTTCGAGTTCATGCGAATTAGGCGACCGACATTGTGCTTCTTGCCATTTGACATATTGAACATCTTTGCTCCCTTCTGGAGCGCACCCTGATATACCCTCATATAGCTGAGCTGACCGTAAGCTCCATCTTCAAGCTTAAAGGTGTATCCCACAAACGGTTTATCCTTATCCGATTCAAGGATGACTTCTGCTTCGTCATTGCTAATATCTAATGCGATGTTTGTTACCTCGTATGGGGCCGGCAGGTATCCTGCAATCGCATCCAAGAGCAACTGAACACCGACGTTCTTATAAGCTGAGCCCATAAAAACCGGCGTTATTTCCATACTGATCGTCGCCTTGCGAACTGTCTCCCTGATGAGTTCTTCCGGAATTTCTTTTTCCTCAAGAATAAGTTCCATGAGTTCTTCGGAGAACATCGATATTATGTCTAACAGTTCCTCACGCTGCTCGGCCGCGGCGTCTTGTAGATCTTCGGGAATCGACGTTTCCGTTATTATCTCCCCGTTTTCACCTCCAAATAAAAATGCCTTCATTGAGACAAGATCGACGATACCACGGAGTTGATCCTCCAATCCGATAGGTAACTGTAATGCAACGGCGTTGTGCCCGAGTTTGTCTCTGAGCTGACCGATTACCTTCCTTGGATTGGCACCCGTGCGATCCAATTTATTCACGAAAGCAATTCGCGGCACGTTGTAGCGCTTCATCTGACGATCTACAGTGATAGACTGCGATTGCACGCCGGCAACACCGCAAAGAACGAGGATTGAGCCGTCGAGTACGCGCAATGAGCGCTCAACCTCAATCGTAAAGTCCACGTGCCCCGGTGTATCAATGACATTGATCACGTGATCATTCCAACGGCACTGCGTGCACGCCGATGTGATCGTGATCCCTTTCTCACGCTCAAGTTCCATGTGATCCATTTTCGCGCCAACTCCATCTTTACCACGAACCTCGTGGATCGCATGGATTTTCCCGGTATAGTAAAGGATCCGTTCCGTCAAAGTCGTTTTACCGGAATCGATATGCGCACTGATTCCAATATTTCTCAGATTGGCCAAGGCATTCGTCGTCATAATTTGCTCCCTAAATTGAGGCTGATTCATAAAAATCTGTAAAAAAGTGGGGTAATGTGCGATGTTTAATCAAAAATACAAGTTTTCATTGAATCCTCGTCTGAATTTACTATTATAGAACCCTTTAACTGGCTGAAATGGGTGGTAGTTTTTAGAATTGGGCGCCGCTTTCGAGTATCTAAAAGGCACTGAAAACCGTAGAATCTGCCCCCCCAGTTAAACCTTAAATAAGCGGACATTCTGATTCGCAATCGTAATCGTAGTGTTTCTCGTTTTTTGAGGTGGAATTTGGGTTAGTGTGGTGTCCCATAAATAACTTAATACGACGAGATGCACTTTGGCGTCTCAGTGGCGTTAGCGAATTCGATACGGACCTTCGGGTACGCACGCCAAATCACTGCCTGGCAACAAGACGATGAACTTTTACCCGTCGACGATGGTCTCAGGGGTATCGTCACAAACACAAATCCCATTCGCACCTGGAGACTAAAAAATGATACTGTTCCTCAAATCCATATTTATTGCGGCTACGCTGGTGATTGCATCCAGCTGCAGATCCACTTACGTGGCAAAACCACTCTCTTTTAAGACGCCGGCCGCGTATGCTAATGTACAAACCATTGGAGATACGCTAGTTGCGGCAAAGGCGTACCCGGAGTCGAAGGAAGCTGCTGAAGCATTCGGATTCAATATTCGAAGCGCCGGGATGCTTCCGGTTCAAGTAGTGTTCGACAACCAGGGCTCTCACCGCTTCGAGATCGATCCAACGCAAACATTTCTTGAAGATGACGAGGGAAATTTATGGCCGATTCTAGCGAAGAATCTTGCGTACGAGCGGGCAACAAAATACATACAGACCAAAGAAATTTTTAAAGGGGCAGGCTATCATTCATTTTTAGGTGCCGCGGCAGGAGCACTCGTTGGAGGTGCAATTGGTGTAGTGACTGGAGAGAACGTCGGATCAGCAGCAGGCAAAGGAGCAGTGGCAGGAGCGGCAACAGGAGCCGTATTGGGCGGAGCGGGTGGATACCAATCTACGAAAGCACGCCGGGCGGTTACCGAGGACTTAAAAGGAAAGTCCCTGGACGCTAAGTCGATTGGTCCCAAAAGCCTGAGTTACGGTTATATCTTCTTTCCGGGCGAGGCGAAATCTGCGAAACAGCTTCGGTTGAATCTATTACAAACCGATACTAATCAATCGCATCTCGTCATACTGGCCTTTTAGGCTGCAAACAGTCGATTTTTCGATCCCGCATGCGGGATCACGGCCGGCAAAGATTTAGAACACTTGTCGACGTGATTCGCGCACGCGAAAACCGGACTGGAGTTAGGATAGACGGCACTTTTTTGTAACCAGACCTGTCTACTAAAATCCGGATGATCGTTGAACCTACCATCGCGTTCGCTCAGCTTATCAGGGGTGAAAGAAAGTCAAACACCTATATCAAGCATCAACAAGGTTTTCGAAAACGGGAGTAAAATTCAGATAATTCTATCTACTAATTTCTAAATTCGCTATAATTACGCCGACTGCTTGCAGTATACCTAGCCTGATTAATTCACGCGATTCGTCGCGAGAGAACTTAACTCGTTCATAATAAGACGATTGGAGAAGGCGCCACGGTGAAAGTGAATTTTTATTCACTAAGATGTGAAGTCAAGCTAATCGGTTTATTTGAGCAGAGATTAGGGCTCGCAGCAGAATACTGGTGAATTATTCAGGCTAGATATTACGGCAACCCAATGCGTAGTTCACAAAATAAATGAGTTCGGTAACCTTAAAGGGTTTGTCGAGGCAGCCGTAAATGCATTTGGTAACCTGATTATTCTCTTCGTCCCACACGTCATCATACCCAGACATGACGATGATCCTGGGATCAGTGTCAATCTTTTGTATTTCATGTATTAACTCGAACCCGCCCATAATCGGCACGTATATATCCGTAATAACCAAGTCGAATGACATCTTATTGAACAACTTCAATCCTTCCGCGCCACTCGTCGCCAGTCTAACGTCAAACCCTTCGTTTTGAAGAATTAAACTAACGACTCTCGCAAGAGTCGTATCATCCTCCACAATTAGAATCTTAGCTGCTTCTTTATCCGAAATTATATTTTTCTTGCAAGACACGCTGATTCCGCGTTGCTATCGGGTTATTATTACAATCTGAGTGGCGTCATTAGATAGGAACATTACCCGATCGAACGGCACGGGTGGCAGCAACTGTTCCGGCACTGCATGAATCACATAGAAGCTTTCGTGCCAATCAATGGGCCGATTGGTCTTTCTTCCTAAATAACAGCGTGTTGGAGAAATACCGACTGAACAGGAGGGGAATTCCGGGGGCTTGGTGGGGATTTTTGTAGAGTCGCACCGAAGAAATCGTTCAATTAACTGAACGCTGTGGGTTAATATGTTGAACACCATCGTAGTTCCAGGGTCAACCTGTAAAGAGATGCCGTACATGTAGTCCGAAACACCTGTTCACTTTTTGTTACAGATTCACAACCATCTTATCAAGGATGAACCCGCGGGACGACCGATCGCTATTGAAATCGCCATCGAAATCGTTGTTTAACTTCCAATTTTGAATCTCTGTGGGATCACAGTGTTTCACAATCAAATTGGAAGTTAGCCGAATTGAGCTAGTGTACTGACAACTTAATTCCATTACGTTTGACGAAGTGTATTTTGTCCTGTCTGATTGCTACCGTCTCGGCACATTTTCCTGATCGCAGCAAACCAGTAACTGCTCTCCATTCATTCACTTCGCCGGCAACACCTACCTACTAACCACCTACACACATTAAGAACTAACTTTATGCCAAAGAAGCAAAATTCAAAAACTATCATTATTGACCCTGAAAGCACTCTCGCCAACGACTTGGTACAGCTCATGTCACGCCCGGATTACCGACCGATGAGGTTCGGCAAACTCGCTGAGGAACTTCAGTTATCGGGAAAACGTAAAGATACACTCTCATCAACAATCCAAAGCCTGATCGGTACCGGTAAAGTCGTCGACCTGCGCCACAAAGGTTATACTCTCAGCCAAAGCGCAGACCTGATTTCGGGAACTATTTCACTATTGAATTCAGGCGCCGCGTTCGTTAAAGATCCAGATAGCGGCCGTGAAGTATTTATCAGATCGAATGACACCGGAACCGCGCTGTCAGGCGACCGCGTGTTGGTGCGAATAGACCGGAGTCTTCACCGGCGCACCCGCGACAAGGGCGAGCAGGGCGTAGTTGTCCGGTTACTTGAACGCCGGAGGGTGACGGTTGTCGGAAAACTGAAACAAATGCGCCGTATTTACTACGTGGAGCCCGTGAATTCATCGATTTCACAGGACTTGGTCGTTTCGGATCCTGCCGGCGCGAATATTGGTGACCGGGTACTGGTAAAATTGATCGCATGGGACACTCCCCATGTTTCTCCGGAGGGAGAGATCGTCGAGGTTATCGGCCCTGCTGATGATCCGGCGTTTGATACAGTCGCAATTATCAAAGCAAACGAACTCAAAACAGTATTCCCAAAAGCCGTAATTCAGCAAGCTGAGAAGGCTCGAATTACTGAAACCGATTTTAAGGAGCGGCTGGATCTGCGTGACAAATTCGTTTTCACAATCGACCCTGAGACAGCGCGTGATTTCGATGATGCAATCTCAATGGAACGAAGCAGTAACGGAAGCTGGCGTGTAGGTGTTCACATTGCCGATGTCAGTCACTTCGTGCCAATGAATTCTGCGCTTGACACAGAAGCCCGCGACCGGGCTACAAGTGTGTACTTGCCGGACATGGTGATTCCAATGCTGCCAGAGCAGTTATCAAACGGTCTTTGCAGCTTGAAACCGAACGTTGATCGCCTCGCATTTTCAATAATAATGACGATCAATGAAGATGGCACATTGATTAAGGCTAAATTCGCAAAAACCGTGATTTGTTCAGAGCTACGCCTAACATATGAACAGGCGATGGCGGCGATTTGCACCCCTCCGGGTAAACCATGCAAGGAATCCGGATTGGACGTTCGAACAACCCGCCGCATTCAATCAGTGAGTGCCTTGAGTCAGAAGATTCGAGAAAAACGGTTCAATGACGGTGCGCTGAGTATGAATATCCCGGAGATGCGGTTTGTACTCGACGAAAGTGGGCGAATAGCGAATGTCGAGCCTGTAATTAACGATGAGTCACATCAGTTAATCGAAGAGCTTATGCTGCTTGCAAACGAGGCGGTATGCCGCGAACTCTGTCTGCGCGGCGTACCACTGATCCATCGAATTCACGAAGAACCGGATGAGGATAAACTTGCTGAACTCGCGGAGGTATTTGAAATGTTCGGGATCCGAACCGGAAACCTTTCGAAACGCCAGAATCTGACGCGCGTTTTGCGACAAATAGAAAACATGCCGCAGGCCAATGCCTGGAACATTAAGGTCCTGCGGTCGATGAAACGAGCGGAGTATTCAGAAAAGCGAATCGCGCACTACGGACTGGCGAAAGAGTACTACTGTCATTTTACATCTCCGATCAGACGATACCCGGATCTAGTCGTTCATCGAATGCTCTTCGCGTATCTGACACACGCGAAGCATCCGTACACGAAGAGTCAGCTCGCTGAGATTTCGCGGCATTGTTCGCAAAAGGAATCGATCGCTTCGGAGGCGGAGCGGGACGTGGTTGAGTTGAAAAAGATTCGTTTTCTAAATGAACAATTGACGACAGGGAAAATGCAGGATTACCAGGCGGTGATCCTTGAGGTTGGGAACTATGGCTTGTCGATTGATGTTCCCAATCTACTGGCACGGGGTTCAGTACGAGTTTCAGATCTCGACGATGATTTTTATGACTTCAACCCCGGACGCATGGAACTGGTCGGCAGGCGGTCTGGACGAGTCTTTGCGATCGGCCAATCGCTCACTGTCAATATTCATAACGTAAACGAGGATCGTCGGTTTCTTGACTTTATTCCGGTAGACCTTGAGCCGATCGAGTCGACGAATAAGCCTAAGAGAACCAAAGAAAAACGGGAAACCCAAAAAACAACTGCCGCGGCAGGCACTAAAGGTAGATCTCGAAATTCGTCAAACAATCGCGGCGGACGCCGTCGCAACCCGAAAAAGCGATAGAAACTGCAAGCAGTACAATTTCGGCTCCGTATGGACGTCCGGTATAAAACATCCGAGTATTATACAGCCGAGACGTAGTCTAGACAGCCCAGCAACTGCGGGGAGTACAGTGGAGCGACAACGTAAATATCGAAGGGTTCAGCGGTTCAAAACTTAAGAACCAATCCCCCCAACCGTTGAACCGTGAACTTTGAACCTCTCGCCCCTTAAAGCGTAAACTTTGAACCTCCCAACCTTGAACCACTGAACCCGATTAGCATGTCCAATCCGTATCAATCCGATATCACCCAGGCATGGGTCCTTACGCTCATCCAGGAATATGAAACAATCCGAGCTGCAATCCCTGCGATTTCGAAGCTTAGAACGCCTAATTTTGCGATCAGCGACCGGTTCTCCCGAAAACTGGGTGAATGGTGCGAGTCTTCTCGTAAAATAACGCTTTCGGAGACGCTTTTTCTGGGAGGAAACTGGAGTGATATTATTTTCACGTTAAAGCACGAAATGGCGCACCAGGTTGTCAGTGATCTATTTAAAATTCACAATGAGAAGCCGCACGGAGCCGCATTCAAACGTGCCTGTCTAATCCTGGAAATAGATGCATCAGCCTGCACTCAACTGTCAGATTTAAGCAACGCCACCGAAAATAAGATCTACGGGAAGATTAAGAAATTGCTCGCACTCGGCGAGTCGTCCAATAAGCATGAAGCCGAACATGCGCTGGCAAAAGCCCATGAGCTATCTCTGAAACACAATATTCAGTGGCTAAAATCGGCAAAGCGTTCGGACTACGGGATACGTCTTCTCGGCCCTCTTTTCGGCCGTGCTCCGTCGTATATTTGGGGCATTATGAGAATCCTCGACGAGTTCTATTTCGTGCAGTATATATACCGAAGTTGCGGCCGTAATGCTGCGGGTAATAGAACCCGACCGAAGAAAATCATTGAATTATACGGACGTCAAAAGAACCTGGACCTTGCGGAGTACGTATATTATTTTCTTCTGCATCACGGTGACGCAAAATGGCTTGCACATAAAGAAGATAGCGGACTAAAGAATGGAATGTCGAAGATTTCTTTTCTGAATGGAGTTTATGCGGGGTTCTATGAGAAGTTGGAGTCGCAGGCCGCGGATTTGTCGAAAAACAAAGCTTTAATTTGGCTGGGGGATTCGCAATTAGATGCGTTTTATCGCGAACGCAACCCATATATAAGGCGGCGTAGGAGTTCCTCACGTTTACATGCAGCCGACCATGCCGCTGGTGTTGAGACAGGAAAGAAAATGCAGATTCGGCCCGGGCTGGGATCACAGAAGAATTCTACTGGCCGAGATAGAAAACTACTTATTTAATCCTGGGGGCAATTGGGGTCACACCTCTAGATTGTAAGTTATCTCTGTAATGATAGAAATTTAAATAGATGCGGTATTTCATTTATTTGCAAAATGTTAAGAATTATTTTAGTTGTCAAAATTGAAACGAATAACTTACAATTAGAGGTGTGACCCTCAGTTCCACTCAGTTCCCCCTCAGCTCCACCGTGCAGAATACCGATATGTCGCTGGAAAAAGGAATGAAAATCATTATTTCCGGCGGAATTGTGTGTTCGGAGAGTTTGGAGTTTGAGGCTCGTCTGGATGGGGTCGGTTACGACGTTGAAATTGAGGATTGAATTTTATTATCGGATAGCTCTAAGGAGGCGTAGGGGAGAGTACACTGTCGTTGATCTTCAAGAGTAAGTGTGGCTCGGTTATTTTTTTTAATTTTTCGGGGTCACTGGTCAATAGAATTACACTGTCGTTCTCACTGAGGGTAAATCGATCATGACGAGCCGGATTTAATTGGATTCGTGAAACCCCGGCCTTCATCTCCATACGATAGAAGCCAATCGCAACGCACCCATGATCGGCGGCCGCGAGTTGGATCTCCGTGAAAGTAACTTCTGCAGCGTTGATACAGATGTCTGCCGCCGGACGAAGTTCTATATTTGCTCCGTTCGCGCAGATAAGCTCGTCGAACACGGCGTTAAGCTCGGGCCGAAGTCCGACGTGGGCGAGAAGATGGCTGAGAATTCGCGGGCTGACGAAGACTACCTCTGCTGCGTCTCCGAGAATGCGAGCATTTTCCGGGTCCAAAAGTTCAACGAAGATCTCAGGTGCAGGTTTTTGCTCCTGGAGCAATGAGCGTAACAGGAGGAATCCTAATACTGTGCGAGCATCCGCTTCTCCCGACGATCGCAACCAGCCGCTCGCCATGAAAACGATGTGGTTGAAACGATGCGGCTCGAGTTTTCTCAGATCGTATTCAAGTGAATAATCTCCTTCTATATTATCGATACTGAGTCGTTCCGTGACGTCAAGGTGTTTGAGGGCTCTGTTGCGTAATTTCTCGTCAACCTTTGACACAATTGTAACCTCGTAGCGGCCGACACTTGATACTATCAACTCGGTTAGCAGCGTAGGAATCTTGTAACTCCACCCAAGAATCAAGAGGCGACGCTGTTTTTGTTCCGGGGTGTGAGGGAGCGAATGTTGGTGCTGTGATTTCTCTTCGGAACGGTCCACGGCGGTTGGCCGACACTGGTCAAAGCTTTCGGCGAGAAGAATTAGCTGGTCATTCGCATTCAAGACAACGTCGGAAGCCGGGTTGAAATGCACGGTTGGGACGTCGTCAATCATCGAGACAATGCCGAGTAACACTGCCTGCGGGAAAGCCTGGATCAATGTATACGGAGACAATCCGGCAAACTCAGGGAAGGTGCGAAGATACAAGGTATTGCCCTCGCGGTGTGTGAGAAGGCTAAGCAGCACGGTCGATATGCCGGGATGTCGCAGACTCTGAAAGAGCAAGCCACTAACCAGTCGATCTCCGGCTATAATTTCCGTCCTAATGTCGGTCGAATTTTGGGCAATTGGTATTTTTAGCGGGTCGAACAGTTCGGCCACGATCTTTGGCCGCGCGGCCTCGGGATCGCCTTGGCGAAAAAGCATATCAAGCGTCAAGAGTGTTTTAATCACACGCGTGTCCGTCATCTCGGCACCTCCAAGCTCGAAGTCAGCTCCCGGTATAATTACAACTGCTGCCTTCCCCAGGTCGAGGCGCTCCAGGTGCTCTTGTTGGAGCGAGGATCCTGAACGGAGAAAGATCTGACTCTCATTCCAATCGTCTCCCAAACTTTCTCGCAGCTCCAGCCGACGCTGAGCATCGACTTCGTCTGCCATAACAACCACGCGAAGCTTTTTCGAGCCTGCACGCTGAGCGAGGAAGCGCTCGAGACGTCCACCTGCTGTCATGAACTTCTTAATTACTTCCGGTGTGCGATTGGTCCACCCCAGGATCACGAAGTGATTTTCCATTACGATAGGCGAGAATCCATTCTCCAGATTGCGGATAGTGCGTGCTAGCCACTGAGTCATGATCGCGATCAGTGAGCCCATAAAAAGTACGTAGCCGAGTACCGTTACAACGGTAGAAATGATACGCAGAATAGTTCCCTCATCGTCCCCCAAATACCCCGGATCTGTCAATCGAAGGAATGACCACCAAACCGCAACAGACGGGCTTTCGAAGGTCGGGGTCATAGCCCACGCACAGATCCCGCCTATCACAGCGACCACCCCAATGAGGCTAGCCATGAGGAGGAGCTGGTTAAGGACCCCCCTCTGAACCCACCTTTCGAGAACGAACCGTGGTCGTCTAAGAAATCTGCGTTTTGTTTGTTTCATTATGCCACTCCTGTTTATTGATAGAAAACGTCGTTAAATCTGTTCGAAACACTTTTCAGCGGGTTTCTAGCCCCAAATTAAGCGAACTTTGAAATTTTGGACGAATAAGCGGCACAGAATACTTGAAATAAATAATGGATTCAAGCGTATGACCGATTTTGACAAAGATATCAGTTGGTACTAATGTTGAAACACTGCGCAACGACAACCATGATGAGACTTTCTATCGCAACCTCACGGACACGGTCCTTAGCGGTGAAACGTGGAGCGGTAAGTGTCGTCACACTGACAAAAGCGGAGAGGTCCGTGAACTGAATGTGACAGTGGTACCCGTAAAAGCGTTACCCAGCCCTCGTGTGCAATATGTCGTTACCGGACGAGAAGTTTAACTCGGAGGATTACTGATATGGCGGCGACAGCCTTGTGCCGGTTTCCCGATTATGAGGATTGACCTGGCCACGACTTGAACCATATTTATCATAAATTAGTTCATGAAATAGTTCAATAACTGAAGCAAAACATCCAATTGTATTCACAACCGGAAGTACGAGCATGAAATCAATCACAATTCATGGATTAGATAGTGAAATGGACTGATTCGAATGGAAGCGAAAGCGCAAGGCACGAGCCTCAATAAGACGATTAAACGACTACTCGAAGAAGCATTGGGGATTAAGCTGAAGTCCGATAAGCTGTACGAGCAGGACTTTATCGATATATTTGGAACTTGGTCACCAAACGATCTCAAACAATTTGAAAAGTCGACCGGAGATCTTCGTCAGCTTGACGACCGAGATTGGAAATGAAGAAAGCTGTAATCGATACAAATGCATATACCCGATTCCTGGCAGGAGACGAGCAGGCATTTGCCATTCTGGCAGGAACAGAAATTGTATATATGTCGATTTTCGTTATCGGTGAGTTGTACGCTGGATTTCGTGGAGGTCGCAGGAGACAGAAGAATGAAGAAGTTCTGCGAGAGTTTCTGAATCGTCCAACTGTAAAAATTCTCAATGCCACGACTGATACCTCGGAAATTTTTGGCCGGATAAAACATGATCTCAGATCGGCAGGCACCCATATCCCGATAAACGACATCTGGATTGCGCCACATGTATTCGAGGTAGGCGCGTTACTGGTGACCTACGATCAATATTTTAAGGCCGTACCGGGATTGAAGTACTGGGACTTTATTGATTCTAATTAATATCTGAGAAAATTGGGGGGTCACACCGAATGCCCCCCAACTTAAGCCTGAAGACTCGGTTTTTTAACAGTGAAAGGGAGGAAGCTGTTTCTGAATGTGGGAGGCGCTGTCCGAAGCGGCGATTACATATTTATCGGAATTGTACCAGAATATATATTATCGCCGCTGGGACAGCGCATCCCACATTCAGAAACAGACCGCCTGCAGTACGGCCTCCGAAAAATTGATCATAATTGAGGTCAAAAAATGCTTAAGTTGGGGGGCATTCGGGTCACACACCAATGGCACTAAGATAAGGCGTAAAAAACGTTTTTTCTGTGAGGGTGCGTTCGTAGTTATACTGGAAATCGTCAGGTTCTCGAAATATCGTTCGATTTCTCTTGCGTGGTTTGTTGAAAGTTATCCAAAAATTGTACTGCTTGCAGTATAGCCACATCTAAGTGGCGTTCTTTCGGGGCGACCATGATCCGGGTGAAACGGCACGATCGGTCGCCATAGCGGTTTTGGCGCGTCGGCGACTAATCGTGCCTCACTACAAACATGGATTCGCCAACAGCTATCACCTCACACAAATGACCTTGTTCCTTTCATTCGGGATGGCTCAAGTCAAAACTGTTTAAGTTTCAAGTAAGATTTACAACTTTTGAACCCTTATCTTAGTGCCATTCGGGTCTGATCTGTTAATTCTCGAAAACCAAACGATAACAAATCGCTACATTCTAACGAGGAATCCGCTGCCACTATTTACCCGCAGATTAGCTTGACGTTCCATCGACCTTCGCAGCGCTCAGGTTGATGAAATGGCGAGTTGCAAGCATCATTTAATCCCAACCTCACATGAGAGAAGTCTAATGGCAAAACCTAATTATTCGTTCGAAAAAAAACGGAAAGAAATTGCAAAAAAGAAGAAAAAAGAAGAAAAACGATTAAATAAAATAACTAAAAATACTGATGAGAATCAAGCCCCGGATACGACTGGTGATTTTAATAGCTAGTGTTAAGATTTAGAAAAAACAGACAATCCCAGAGTTTAACGAGTTATATAACAAATAAGATAAACACGAATGCGACTCCTCTGTGTATACCTCTTGATCGTTTATGTATACTGCAAAGATTACCTGTGCCATTTCTAACTTCTCGTCGATTAATTGTTCGCAGTTCTTGTTGTCTTAATCTATACTACTCATAACTGCAATCTCCATCTAAGGTTGCGGTTCACGGTCCCGGACTACACCACATAGTCGCGGGGCCACTTTTGCATTGGATTTGGCAGGGGGGATGGGAGAGGCGATGGGGGCGGCGATGGGAGCGTACTCCTTCCCATAGAGGCTGAGCCCGTGGGACGACCAATCGAAGTCGGGATCGAAATCGAAAACCTGTTGCGACATAGCCTTGGCGACGACGGATCGTTGTTTAGTTTTTGTGCGAATCAGTTGACTTTAGCTAGTTTTTGTCCTGAAATAGAAAAGTAACGCGGTCATTGTCATTCACAGCGTTCATTCTGTCCCGCGGCCAGCCCGTCTCGCCCCGCCTGCGGGGCTCGGCTCCTGACTGCGTGGGTGTTTTTTTACTCAGCTGCCGGCCTGCGCCGTAGCGAGGCCTGGCCCCGCGACCGCGGGGGCCGAGCTATTTTTAACTCGCCAGATCAACACGAATCGGCTATTTCAGGACAAAAACTAGCTAAGGATGAGGGAGGAACGATCCCGATTTCCGCAGCGATTTCGATCCCGAAAAAATAGTACGCGGATCGATTGCCATAGATCAGGCTAGCAGGTAATAATGCAAACTGCGTCTTAATAAAAAAATACATATTTGAGCCTATCCATTGGCAAAATCTACCGATTTTAGATCTCTATGGGACCACCCACATCAACCATTTCTTGGTGCCTGAATCCTATTTACGTTTCTTTTCCGAGGTAAATCTCTAACTCATATTTTTCGGCCTTATTTATTATTTTAACGCTGCATAATTATCGCACTTTAGATGTAAAGGTTCATGTTTAGCGCTATATAGATACAAGTTGAGCACGCCCTATATGTTATTTTAAGGAAAAAATGAAAAAAACGTTCAAGTTGACTCACGAGAAAATCAAACTTGCCAGGCTGGTAGAATCGATAAAGTTCGAGATCAGGAAGTATATAAAGAGAGAACGCAGAAAAGAATTACCTAAAGGCGTTGATTTCTGGGATTTTGACTGCAAGTTCGGCCCAGTTCCCGAAGACTCTAAGGTGATTCATTTGGCAGAAATTACGAAATGCATTGATGAAGCCGAAGCGAATAATCTGGAGTCGTTTTACATCGAAATTCTATCCAAACCAGGTCACAGATCGAAGAAGCCAAAAGAAGAACAAAAAAGCGACGACGTTGAGTCCGCCGTGCTGGAATGAGTGAGCTTTAGAGATTTTTTTTCCTAGCCTGATTAATTCATGCGATTCGTCGCGAGAGCGCTTAACTCGCTCATGATAAATCGATTAGAGAAAACTTGACGGCGAAAGTGAATAGTCATTCACTGAGATGTAAAGTTGAGCTAATCGGCTTATTTGAGCAGAGATTAGGGCTTGTAGCAGAATACTGATGAATTATTCAGG
>JAJFLP010000065.1 GCA_021772635.1 Verrucomicrobiota bacterium
TCCCGCAGGCGATCTTATTTTTTTCGGTATCGTTCCGAAATAATCGTTATCGCCTGCGGGAGCAGCCTCCTACATTAGGGCTACCTGGAACCCAAGTTTCCTTTTATATTAACCGGGCCGGTACAGCTCGGACGGTTGCTCTCGCGTAACACAATCTGTGTGCTGTTTAGTATGATGAGACATCATACTAGAACGATCACGCTCCGACTCCAAAAGTTTATCGTTTTATGTCCGAAATTACACCGAATCTAAACTATCTCTGGGCTTCCCTTATTATCGATGAACTCGCCCGGTCAGGCGTCGAGTGCATCTGTCTGTCGCCCGGCTCCCGATGCACGCCGTTAACGGTCGCCGTTGCGAACCATCCTAACATCGAATCTGTCGTTCACTTTGACGAACGCGGCGCCAGCTTTTTCGCCCTCGGCCATGCGAGGGCCACTGGCAAACCCGTCGCCCTTATTTCAACTTCCGGAACAGCGGTGGCGAATTATTTTCCAGCCGTTATCGAAGCGGCGATGGATAACACGCCGTTGATCATACTGACTGCAGATCGTCCGCCGGAATTGCGAAGCTGCGGAGCGAATCAAACGATTGACCAGGTAAAGATATTCGGAGACTATGTGCGTTGGTACTCCGAAATTCCGTGTCCGTCTATTGCTATTTCACCGGAATTTGTTCTATCCACTATTGATCAGGCGGTCAGGCATTGTTTACGATCTCCTGCCGGCCCCGTACATCTGAACTGTATGTATCGTGAACCGTTGCTCCCGGAGTCGTTCAAGAAAATCGCAATTTCCGAGTGCAATTCTTATATCGGATCTGCGCTTGAAAGGACGTTCACGAACACCACTGTCGGTGATGCTTACCGATCCAATATTACGCGTTGGTTAGACAACGATCGAGTTTATACTCGCTCGGTTCGAAGCCAGTGTTTACTTACACGTGACGAAAATTCCACATTAAAAGAGACGATAAACAGCACCAGAGACGGTTTATTGGTCGTTGGCCGGCTGCGACGGGAGCAGGACCGAAAAGCCGTTAGACGTTTCGCGAAGAGCATTGGTTGGCCCGTCTTCACTGATATTACATCCGGTATTAAACTGGGGTACGATGGTGGAAACATGATTCACTATTACGATCAGCTCGTTTCGATGCGTGATTTTGACGAAGTTTTCTCACCCTCCGTAGTCCTTCAAATCGGGGAACGCCTGACCTCTAAGACTCTATCGGCATACTTGCAACGAATTGAGCCCGAAGAATTTATTCAGGTAAAGGATCATCCTGTTCGAATCGATCCTGGACATCGGCAGGCATCGCTGATTGAATGCGATATCGCATGGATTTGTGATGAACTGGAAAAGAACCTGACCGAGACCTGCGAATCGAAGCACATCACCTGTCTAACTGATCTATCCGAGAAGATTGAGGATCGGTTAGATCAAATACTGGAGCAATCTGACGAAATCACTGAACCGAGCGTCGCAAGGCAAATTTCAAAGCTGATTCCTGAGTCGCATGGGCTCTTTCTCGCGTCCAGTATGCCGATTCGGGATATGAATTCCTACGCCGTTTCCAACGGCGCTTGTGTTACTTTGGGCACCAATCGCGGTGCGAGTGGGATAGATGGAACGATAGCCAATGCATGTGGACTTGCACAGGCAATTGGTGCGCCCGTAACGTTGTTGATCGGGGATCTCGCATTTCTTCACGATCTGAATTCGTTAGCACTGATCGGCGAAACTGGTGTGGTGTTGATTATCGTTATCATTAATAACGACGGGGGCGGGATATTTTCAGCGTTACCGATTGCCAAGGTAGAGTCAGTGTTCGAGAAGTATTTTGGCACACCGCATGGCCTTGGTTTTCGGTCTGCGGCGGAGATGTTTGGCGTAGACTACGCTAACCCGGCGACTCTTGACGAATTCGTTAGGGTTTACAAATCTAATGTGGTTGCCGGCAGGGCATCTATTATCGAGGTAAGAACGGATAGACAGCGAAATGATGAACTTCGCCAGCGACTGTCTACGCCGAAGTTAGACCAGTAATTCTACGAGGGAGCTGAAACGGAAGATTGAATTCGGCGAATTTTACGCCGTACCCAGAATATTCCTGCTAGAGTAACAAGGAACGAGGCGTATGTAGCAGGCTCCGGAACGGCAGCCGTCACATCGTTTATTTGGAAATTGAAGATGGTAGTTTTCGCAAGCCAGGCACTTCCATCACGCAGTTCTCGTGTTGCTCCATACGTTGCGAAATCACCGGATGGGGTAATGCCCGGAGATTCATAACGCCAGGTGAAGCGCTGGAGATTGTCGTCTTCCGAAAGAAAAAGCCAATAAGTCGTATTCGCCGCCAAGGTATACGACGACGTAGGGCTAAAACTATAAAGCTGTATTCCTGTTTGCTCCGCCGGGATATTGAAAGCGACGAGAACGTTGTCATCCGGGTGGCCATTCGCCGCATCATCACCACGAATTTGAAGGATTGGGATTCCGGAAGCACCAGGATCGGTTTCAAGATTCAACGGTAAGTCAATCGATCCCAAATCGACACTCGTATTTCCCACGATAAAAGACATCGCCCAATTTCTACTGCCTGAAGTACCATTTATGCCGATCTGCAGCCCTGACGCGTTGGTTGTGCTTTCACTAATATTACCGAGAATAATATCGCCTTTAACGCTGGGCAGGGACAGTATTAGAATGCCCAACAAAACATACCGCATACCAAAACCCTTTTAATCCTTTCCTCAATAAACGAATAAATGGTTAGAAAACCGTCCATTGGACTTTGCAATCCGAGGAACTGCACACTAGACACCTTTAAAGGGCGAAACCGACACAAAACGGATGAGTTTTGTGCGGCTCTGCCTTAAAGATGTTGATACTGGATGCCTGATTCTGGAGACTAGCTGGCTCTTGTCCTGAAATAGCCGATTCGTGTTGATCTGGCGAGTCAAAAGTAGCTCGGCCATTCTTGGCTAAGTAAAAAAAACACCTACGCAGTCAGGACTGACCGCGCTACTTTTCTATTTCAGGACAGAAACTAGCTGGACGCTGCTTTCTTTATCCGGCATCTAGCAACCAGTATCCAGGATCGCGAAAACTTGTCGGTTTGAGGCGAAGCTT
>JAJFLP010000066.1 GCA_021772635.1 Verrucomicrobiota bacterium
GTTAATACAAAAGGAAACTTTGATCATGTGAATGTAGGAGGCTGCTCCCGCAGGCGATAACGATTATTTTGGAACGATACCAAAATAAATAAGATCGCCAGCGGGAGCTGCCTCCTACATTAAAAACAGCCTCAAAACCTTTTAAGTTTCAAGGGAGCATTCTTCAACATGAAGAGTGCAACAACGTGAAGAAGATTCTTTGGGATTCAAAGAACCATTCGATTTTACCCTTCATGCTCTTCATGGTAAACTTTGGCTTTTAGATTGATGATTTGGAAAGACCATGGACGGTTTATTCACCATGAAGAGCATGAAGAAAAAAGGATTAAAACTTGTTTCAACGAATCGAAAATGCTACGGGTCGACGATCTCAAAGAGGCCGAGGGAAGAGTCTGTTAAACGGATCAGGCCCTTTGTCGCGAAACCGGAACTCCATCTTGTAAGTATATCAGCTTTTATATTGTCGTTCGAGACACCGGAAAACGGCGCGATTACGTAGCGAATTCGCTGATCCGATAAACGTTGTTCCATCGGTAAATATACCATGTCTGCAGTCTGGCAAATTCCGCTGATATTGTACGGGCCGTTTGCGCGCGAGCAAGCGTGATTGATAGATGCCATTACTGCTTCGTAGTCGTTCGCGATCTCATCAAGGCTATAAACCAAAGTCTTGGGTAGTGTCGATGAGTCAGGGTGTTTTACGTCAATTGAATGCATTTTTCCGAATTGCCTTTGGCGAGTTAACGGCGGGTAATCGCTATCTAATCGGGGTTGCGCGGTACGGCTTTGATAGGTAGCGTGCCAATCCGTGCTCTGCATCTTACTGTGTATCTTTTTCGGCGTGAATTCAACTATCGTTTATCCTGTTAGGTGAGAGGATCGGTCGCGAGCGTTGGTTATGGGCCCGAAAGGTCTTCAAGTAGCCTATCGTTTAATGTTACGTAGTCGATTTTACCAGTCCCCAATAACGGTATTTCGTCGATCTTTATTACCCTTGAGACTCTCGATAGATTACTAAATCCGGCGCTTCTCAATGCCTCGTTAATCTCACTAAGAGAACGATCAGTGACGGTGAGTAAGCAAATCACGGCTCTTTCCCGGTCATCTTCGGCATATCCCAGAGCGGAGTGGGGGTCACCTTCAGTGTCCTTAAAGTGAGTTCTTATCGATTCCTCCATGGCCGGTAGACTTATCATTTCACCGCCGATTTTTACGAAACGCTTCAGCCGCCCGGATATGGTCAAGTTACCCTTATTATCCAAATAACCGAGATCCCCGGTATTGTACCAGGGGTCACCTTCGATCTCGATAAATGGATTGCTTGCGCCGCCAGGTAAGTAGCCACCGAAGACATTCGGGCCGCGTACCAGAATCAGCCCCTGTTCGGCTACCGGCACCAGTGTTTTTGTTTCCTCGTTGACGATAATTATTTCAACGCCGGTTATTGCCTGTCCGACGCCGTGGCCGGCGGTACCTGATCCGTTGATAGTCAGCACCGGGGAACATTCCGTAATGCCGTATCCTTCGATAACCTTGGCATCGCATAGTCGCGCTGCGACTGAGAATAGCGCGTCGGGCGCTTTTTCTGCCCCGACCAGTACCATCTTCAACCCTTCCAACTGAACCGGTTTTGCGGCCCGGAAAATGCCGGAAATGAAACCGGGCGTTCCACAAACGATGGTAGGTTTCCAAAAGGATATTCCGACGGCAAGTTTCGAGCCTTCCAATGGATTCGGATGAAATACCACGCGGACGCCGGTTATCGTCGGGAGAATAGCAGTAACAGTCAGTCCGAACGAATGGAACGGTGGAAGAAATCCATAGATTGCGTCGGATGCCGTGAGCCCAATCGTTGCGAGGCACCCTTTTATATTCGCGAGAATATTCCTGTGCGACAGCGGTACTCCTTTGGGTTTTGCTTCGGATCCACTTGTGAACAAAATAATCGCGGTTGCCTCGGAATCGTCGGAAGACTGACGGTAAATTTGTGTGATCGCGGAACTCGATCTTTGCGATAACAGTGCCGCGCCTACCTTGCGCCGTAGCGTGACGCGAGTCGTAATGATGTCCTCCAGAATTTCAATCTGTTGAAGGAGTGGCTTTATATCCAGTTGACTCAGTTGATCGAGGAACTTCGAGGAGGTCAATATCTTAGTTACCCCGGCAACATCGATAACGTGTCTCAAATTGGAATCGCCCAACGTCCAATTCAGCATCACAGGGGTTTTTCCAGCCACCAGGCATGCGTATATCGTTATAGCGGTTGTTGCTGATGCAGGAAGCATTATGCCTATCCGCGTACCGGGGTAGAGCGTAATAATGTCTGCGAGCAGAAGGATCCGCGTTTTTACCTGTTGATAGGTAAGAACGCCGGAGGCCTCATCGGCGATCGCCGGGAAATTCCGTAGTCGTGCGCAAGTGTCGAGGAAGTTGACGTGAATCGTCTTTTCCACGTTCGGGATCAAGGGAGCCGGCCGCTCACGGTTATCGAACCAGCGGGCTTTTAATTTTTCGGGTAGTATTCGAACTTGATCCTGCAGTTTCCCGTCTGCTGCTGCAATGACATCTCGCACGTAATTTAAATCCAGTGGATTAATCTGCAGCGTAAAAAATTCATCGTTCAACCACGCGATAACACTGGCGACCCCGAGTGAGTCCAGGCCCAGGTCGTTGGATAAGAGCTGATCCTCCCGAATGCGATCTATGTTCACGCCGGATAGCTGCGACAGGAACGCTTTTACTTTATCTTGAACGTGATCGGCAACGTCACGTGAATCTTTCTCGGCTTTGAGATCTTGAGATTTTGGTTCGAAATAATGTTCTCGCCACATGCTGTACGAAACGAGCGATATCTCTTCTTCTCCATGCGAATTATACCATCCTTCGAGCCACCGGTTTATCGTCATCTTGTCTTCTGCTCTCGGGAAACCGGATGGTGCGATTCCGAAGTCCACGGTTATGTCGCGTCTCGGGGTGAAAAAGATTAGATTAGACAGGACGTGCCTAGCGCCGTTCACGACACACTGCCAGGCGTCTGGGCGGCACTGGTGAACGACAAAGGAGAATGAACTTCCGATAAGCCCCCTCGTCCTAACCAGGACGACAGTAGCATCCGGAACCCGTTCCAGGATTTCCTGTACTGCACCGGCTGCCCGAAGATTCTCCGAACCCGATTGCATCAGGCGCCCCGCGGGATAAACCAGTACATTCTCGCCACGCTCCAGACAATCCACGACAGAATCAAGCGCACGCTCCACGCGCAATCGCTTATAACTACCGGCTCCAGTCATCATATTCGGTATTGGTATCGCCCGTATTTGTTTCATTAACCAGCGCAGTCCGGGGCTATAATAAAAATCCTCGACAACTATCGTGCGCGGCGCGAAATTCGCCCAAAGCTTCGAGAGCAGGATCACCGGATCGATCTCCGCCGGGTGGTTCGGGAGGAATAAGATTTTATTGCGCGTTCCGATTGCGCCTAGTCCCGCGAACGTGATGCTATATCTCAGCTCAAGTATGCGCGTAATAATGAATGCTAGAATCTTTTTCATTTGCTTAAGTCGGTCAGTTCTGCCGCACTGCAGAATCAATGCTTTACGAAACTATCGGTATCGATTCACGCCGAAATTGCGGGGAATTCGATCGCGATCCCGATTTCGATTCCGGAGAACTTAAAACGATTGAATCCCATCAGTGGGTTTAATTCGCCGTTCTACTGTCCAGCAGGAACGTAGTAAAGCTTTAAGGGTTTTTCATGCCTCGTGGGCTTGCCCCGAGGCAGTTGAATAAAATGTGAATAATAATTATAGTCTTCCCACGGTAAATATGTAGGCGAGCCAATCGGATTACCTATTGCAGGATTTCCGTTTGATTTTGGACATAACCGACTGGTCAGATTCTAGGGATTCACAGTCAACTTCAGGAGTTTAACATTTTGCATATTGCAGTGGATCTTGACAACACTTTACTCAACACAACCAGTGCGTGCATAGCGTGTTTCGATGAACTGACGGGAATTACGTTAACATCCGCAGACGGCGACCACTACCGGTATTATGAATTCTACGGGTGGGACGAAGAAATGTATGAATACGTCTATCGCCGACACGGGCATAAGATTCACTGGTCTTCTTTACCCTATCCTAACGCAGTGGCGGTTGTGAATCAGCTGTCTAAAAAATATCGCCTGACAATAATGACGGCGCGTCCCGACGTTTTTTCACGGGTGACTTACGACTGGCTGAGGCATCACCGAATTGAGTTCAATGACCTCGTCTTTGAGCGTGATAAATTCGCGACGTGCCAGACTTTGAACGTTGATGTTTTAATAGATGATGCACCGCATTATGCCCAGGAGTTTTCCGAAAAAGGCAAACATTTCGTCATCATGGATCAGCCATATAACCGGCAAGTTGAGCACTCTCTAATTCGTCGTGCCTCCGGATGGCAGCAAGTCACGCCGCTCCTCTCGTCGTTCGCATCGGCGTAGTAAGCAATTTATTCGGCTCAGATATTCGGAATTTATAGAGGAGCTGTTATAGTACTGGTACTTGTTTGTTTTGATCCTATTGATTAATTATTAGATTTAAATCAAGCAAGTCCTGGGGAAAAGCTGTTGGCGACGGGATGGTTGGCGTATCATATTGAACCCACGTAGTGGGGTTTCATTCCCTGCGGTATATCGCGCAAAACTATTTCTAAAGCCGATACCCCGTCTGCTCGGCGGCGGGGTAGTTCATTCCGGGTAGCTGGAAATTCGATCGCTCCCTGTTTTGAAGAGTAAGTTAGGAGTATATCATGAACTTAAATCCATACGTCATTTTGCCGGAATATAACGGCTGCAGTCGATATGCGCCCCGAGGTTCTTTTCTTTGTTTTCTCGTCGCACTGCTAACGATCGGACTTCCGGTGGCCCAAGAGGCCGCCGCAGAACTTGCCGTTGTAAGATCCCGTTCAGCGGTGTTGTATCAGGACTCGAAGGAGATGCTCTCTCTGGCCCGGGGCCAGATCCTTTCTTCATTTGTACATGGGGGCGACGAAAGATGGCTTGTTGTGACGTATGCGGACGACCAGTATTTGGCGCGGAAAAGTGCGTTCCGGACGGAGTCGGAATTACGTCGGGTTTTCCAACGCGATTTGGTCCGTAACGAGACCCGACTGGCGTTAGTGAAAGACGAAATTCGAACGTATTCGAAGGAGACCGAGAACCTAATCAACTACATTTTTCAGGTCAAATGGGATCGGAATATCTTTTACCGAATCGCACTATCGGAATTTACGACGGCGATCGACAACCAAACGGGTTCCGAGTCCAAGGTGCTCACCGAGCCCGTTGAAGGAGAACGTAAATACCGGTACGTTCAGAAAATAACGGCTTATCGTGCGCGAGAACTGAGGAAGGCCTGGCAGCGTAGACTTCGCCAGACAGAAGAGGTTCTGGACGACCTCCGATCCGAACGCACCGAACTTGAACTTAAGCTCCTACGCGATCGCCTTGAGTTCGTACGATTGAGTAAGAGTTTTCGGCAATACGAGGCCGCCGCGGCCACGTATCAGGACAGCCTGTACATGGTGAACGGTAGTAAGGTCGGATTATATAATGGAAGTAAAAAGGTAAATGACCTGAAAAAAGGCGATATCATAAGGGCACATCCAAGTAAGCAGAATCGGCATCGGCTCGAAATACTTTCTGGCGGGACCACTTACGATACGCCAGTAAAATCATATCGAAGTAAGTCCGACTTATTTATTACCCATACTGAAACCGTGTTATCACTTGAACTCAAGGCCCGAATTCTGGCAGAACGCCGTGAGTTTATCCAACAGCAGGAATTATTGTACGCCCGATATATCCCCGATCTTGTGTACGGCGCCCCGATTGCCGGTGAGTTTATACCGTTTCGACCACAACATTGGAATATAACGATTCCTCGCGGGTTGTATACGAAACGACTTTTTCCTACCGATGGGACCCAAGTCGCACATGGCGAGCGAGCGCGGAATTCGATAGAGCGGTGGCGGGAAGAGATGTATCAACTTCATACGGTGCGACTGGAAATGGAGCGCGAAGAAATGGAGCTCGAGCGACAAGTGCTTGAGGCTAAGGAAAGCTACGAGGCGATAAGCCAACGATTCGCAATGAATGAGCGTTGACACGACGGACGCGAACTCAATCGACCTGATTCGAACACGATTCTTCCCACAACACAGCCCCACTTCACTCCGACCGGCTCCTCGCTATACCGCAAGCGGTACAATTCTTGGACGACTTCAAAATGAATGCGTAAGAGACTCCGACCGATTTTTCGTCCCGCATGCGGGATGAAGACGTTCGGTATATCCCAGTATTCGACGACCATGAGTAATAAGAAAATAGTGCTTGCGAGTTTTATGGCACAAGCCGGTGTTGCGTCCCGGCGTCGATGCCAAACCTTGATTCAAAATGGTGAGGTACGTGTAAACGGCACCATTAGTCGCGAGTTAACGACCTTTGTTTCCCCGAAAGACGATGAAGTATCCTATAGGAATCGGCGTTTAGAAATTGCGAAACCCAAATACCTATTACTACATAAACCGCGTGGATACACATGTTCGGCAAGCGACAAGCATGCTTCGAAGCTTGCGTTGGACTTGTTACCGCAGAATCCCGGCGAGCGGCTTTTTTCGGTCGGCAGACTGGATAAAGATAGCGAAGGGCTACTGATCTTTACGAACGACGGAACTCTGGCGCAACATCTAACACATCCAAGCTTTGAGGTTACAAAGACCTATCATGTTGACGTTTTCGGTCAAATAAAGAGAACGGACTTGCTGGCGCTGAAATCGGGGATATCCGACGCTGGAGATTTGTTGAAGGCAGTTTCCGCGCGGGTCCTAAAAAGCAACCACGTCGGCGCTACGCTGGAGATCATCGTTAAAGAAGGGAAAAAGCGCGAAATACGTAGAATGTGTAAGCACTTAAAGTATCGCGTCAGCCGCCTGCGGCGGGTTGCCGTCGGATCCCTGCGATTAGGCGCTTTCAAACCGGGGTTTTCTCGCGAGTTAACCGCGAAGGAAGTGCGGGCACTAAAATTCGACTGAATTTACCGAAAGTCATGTTTATTAAATTCCTTACCAACGTTATCCGGGTCCCGTTCGATATCATATTGCTGACTTTCCATTGGGTGAAAGGCGTATTATTTCTATGCGGCCAGTTCCTCAAGGATATGTTCGAATTACCGCCCGGCAGAAACTGGCCGTACGGCTGTTTGTCAGTCACGACTAAAACCGGGAAATCCGTGTGTTTACCCGGCCGTAAATATGGTAATCGGTCGATATTCCACTCACTGTGCCCGGACGTAGATTACTCCGATCGACACGGGTGTTTTTGTTGTGAGGCGATGGAAGAGTCGCATCGCAGGTGGAAGCCGCCTATGCATAAAGTCCTCGGTGTCGGACTGTTCCTATTCCTATTCTGGTTGTCCGCCGGGTATTGTTGCTATCTTGGGCTTCGGGCGTTTTTGCCGGATGCCGTAAAGTTAGAGATTCGCGAATCACTTGGTATCAAAAGCACGAGGCGAGTTGTCGAGGCAGGCCTTAGGGATGCGAAAACGAACACAGAACAAGCGCGAGTCTTCTACACCAACGCTGAGGCGTTTTTCGAAGACGGCAAATTCAATGATGCATTACTCGAGTATCGCAACGCGATTAAGAATGAGCCGGAAAATTCGAAAGGCTATTACGGATTGGGCCGAACCTTAATGAAGCTCAACCGTCGCTCGGAGGCTACCGCCGCATTTGATCAGGTAATTGAGCTTGACCCTACCATGGCGGAGGCCTATCTGGAATTAAGCGAGCTGGCCTGGGAGTCCGGAGAGATTGAATTGGCAGTGACCTACGTCGATAAAGTTATTGCGCTTAAGCCGGAGACGCCGAAAGCATATCTAATCAAGGCCGCTTGCTACCGTACCCGTGGCGACGAAGACGGAGCACGCGAGTTATTGAAGACAGTATCGGAGTTACCCATCGACGACCCGGAGATTTTGCGTACTGCGGCGGTGCTTTACGTTCAGTTACGCGATTATAATGCGGCAGAAACCCTTTGCTTGAGGGCCCTGGATTTTGATCCGGAGTCGGTGGACACTAAGTTAGCGCTTGCGATGATTCACAACGGTCGGTCACAGTTCGACATGGCACTTGAAATCATCGACTCGATCTCAGTCGATGACACGACCGCGAGCCGTGTCCAATCCGCGCGGGCTGAAGTTTATATTTCTAAAGGTGAAATCCCCCGCGGCATCACGGAATATCGAGCGCTGATCAAGTCGAATCCGGCACATCCAAACTTCCGCCGCCGGCTGGCAGAACTTCTGTTGAAATCGGGGAGTTTAGACGAGGGGTCGGAGATTCTGTTAACGCTTATTTCCGATAATCCTGATGATCTCGGTAGCCACCGTTTGTTGGCGCAAGTATACCTGGCGTTAAGACTCTACTCCAAGGCTATATTTCACGCACAGAAAGTGCTGCGGCGCCTACCGAAGCATGTCGAAATGGGGGTTGTATTATCGTCTGCGCATATGGCGCAGGAGAAATATTCAGAAGCGGTAGAATTGTTAGAGAGTATCGTAAGTGAAGTCCCGGACAACTCTAACATTCAGTTGATGCTGGTAAACGCGTATCAGAAACTCGGCGAAGGCGCGAAATCAATTAAGTTGCTAAAGGAGTTGTCAGACGCGAATCCGACTTCGCCAACACCTTTACTAAGCCTAGGGATGATTTATACGACAAACGGCGATACCGATTTAGCGATATCCAGTTTCCAGAAGGTATTGGAAATTGTGCCCGACCAGCCGATTGCGAGAAATAATCTCGCGATTCTATTGATTGATCACAAAGGGGAGTTCGGGAGGGCTGTCGAACTTGTTCAACCGATCCATGATCTATATCCGGAAAACCCGATAGCTTCGGATACTCTCGGCTGGGCCCTCTTTCACCTTGCGAGGCTCGAAGACGCGCGAGCGCTAATATCCAAGGCGGTAAAGAAAAATCCGCGGAACGCAGTTTATCACTATCATCTGGCGAAAACGTATTTATCCCTGAACCAGCAAGACGATGCCGAGACTTCCCTAGACACCGCGTTGAAACTTTCATCTGATTTCCGCGGGGCCGATGATGCGAGAAAACTGCTGGAAGAATTACGCTTGAAATAGGTATCCAAGGCTGTCGTCAGAAAGTCGCATGGCCGCTTGGTACGCAAACGGCTCTTCCACTTATTCTGTCTGCTCGTGCATTTTAGAAGCGATCGCTTCGGCCACCTCCAAGGCACTGAGCGCGTGTGCCGCCGAAACCTTCGGCTCCGCGAGGACGTTTGACGAGATTACTTCGCGCGCGCAACTAAGAAAATCTTCAAGTTCCATCTTTAGTGCGTCGTGGTCAGCGATCGGAACAGGTTCTCTTCCTATCGACGCCCCCGCCAACGTCACGATTTCCCCCTTTTTTTCCTGATAATCGAGTGACAAATACGCATCTGCCTGAAACACGCGGATCTTGCGCATTCTCTCCTGGCTCACTCGGCTGGCTGTGAGATTCGCTACGCATCCGTTCGCGAAGGAAATTCTGGCATTGGCTATATCTTCGCTTTTGCTGAGTATCGGTATCCCAACGGCGTCAACGCTTGTTACGTCGCTCTTTACGAGGCTTAGTATCACGTCAATATCGTGAATCATCAGGTCCAGGACAACGCCGACTTCCGTCCCTCGTGGGAGCATGCCCGGTCGGGGTGGCGGGTAGGGCGCGAGTCGGTGTGCTTCAATAAAGCGCGGGTTATAGATTTTCTGTTCAAGATATGTTATTACCGGGTTATATCGCTCGACGTGCCCAACCTGCAAAACCCTATTATGCTCACGGGCGAGGGAAATCAATTGTCTCCCCTCGGTCGAGTCCGCAGCCAATGGCTTTTCGACAAGTACGTGTTTGCCTAGTCTCAATAATTCGGAGGTGACTTCGAGGTGTAAATCGGTCGGAACTGCAACGCTCACACAGTCTACGGCGGCGGCTAAATCCTCCAGCGAGTTAAACGATTCCGTCTGGAACTCTTTGGCGATACGACGGGCGGCATCGTCATCAGTGTCGAATACTCCAACAAGATCGGCACCGGATAATTGGCTGTACAGCCGAGTGTGATGTTGCCCAAGCGCCCCGACTCCGATTACCCCGACCTTAATATTTTCCATAATCACTACACTTGTTGGTAAATTTAGTTTCACGAGCCGCTTGCAAAGGTATCCTGGGCCGCGCACCGTTCTATTACCCACGTCACATTCGTGGGATGCGGCTTTAAGTTCTTCTCTCTCCGAAATTAAACAACTTGGCGACAAAAATAGTCAGGTAAAAAAGAATAATCAAGGGCACCGCCAGGCCTAGTTGCGAAACGACGTCTGGAGGGGTAACCATCGCCGACGTCAGGAATATCAGGATGATAAAGTAACGGGAGCTTTTGTGCAGCGATTCTCGATCGACGACGTTCAACATCATTAACAGTAATAATACCAATGGCAATTGAAATAGCGCGACGAAGGCCAGTACCAATTGGAACACGAATAGGAGACTTTCTCTATAGTTCAGCCACAGAACTACATTTTCGGGAACAAACGAACTTCCTTGAAGAAATCGTATCGATATCGGCAGTATTTGAAAGTACGCCGTATATACACCGCAGAGCAGGAGAACAGAGCTGCCGCCGAGAAAATAACTCAAGGTGCTTCGCTCGCGAGTCGTTAGCGCAGGGATTATAAATATGACGACGTTGTACAGATGGATCGGAAACGAAACGATTAACCCCAGATAAATCGAAACTTTTATTTTGGTTGTAAACCCCTGTTCAATTTGCGTTATGTACAGAGTTTGCTCAAAAGGATTCAAGAAGGCGCTGATAATGGTATTATAGAAGGCAAAGCATAGGATGGATACGAGAAATAACGCGACAATTGACGTCATCAATCGCTTCCGGAGTTCCCCGAAATGAGCGAGAAATGACATATCTGAACGTTCTTGTTGAGAGCCGAGTGCCATTAGTATTTCAGGTTCCAACGGTTACGAGTTGAAGTTCGTAGTAAGCCACGATAGTGCCGTTGCATAGGTTTTTAATCGATACATTTATCGGGGCACTATCGTGCCTCACTACAAACGCCATCTCCCGGAGCTTTTACAATCGAAAATCGCAAATCTAAAACTTGTCGCGCCGTGGCCATCTGGGCGTAGACGAATTGAAAATCTCTTACGTTTTCAAAGAGGAGACATACAATGAAACATTTTCGAAAAGAACTGTGGTTCAACACACCAACGCGACGCGAATTGATAAATATAACGCCATTGGTCGAAGAATGCGTGAGCGAAAGCGGTATTCAGAATGGAATCGTTCTGTGCAATGCGATGCATATAAGCGCGAGCGTTTTCATTAACGATGATGAATCCGGTTTACACCAGGATTTTGAAGTATGGTTGGAGAAACTCGCGCCGGAAAAACCGTACTCCCAGTATAAACATAATGGCTTCGAAGATAATGCCGACGCACACCTGAAAAGGACCGTTATGGGACGGGAAGTTGTTGTTGCTGTTACCGACGGACGCCTGGACTTCGGCCCGTGGGAACAGATCTTCTATGGAGAGTTCGACGGTAAACGACGGAAACGCGCGCTCGTGAAGATCATCGGCGAGTGAGAGAGGGGGATTTTTGATTTTCGAGTGACGATTTTCGATTTGAATATTTTGGAATTTCTCCGAGAGCTAAGATAGACGGGTTTCGTGGTGGGCCGGAAGCTATACTGCAAGCGATCTCATTCTGAATCGGAATTTATCAACTGCTTGCAGTTTAGTTTACGGTTAAGAGGTCCATAACCTGAGAAGCTAGAGCACTATACAAACCGATAGGACCGCGAATTGATTCGTGGACGTGGAGTAGAATAAATATGAAATCGCTGATAAAGGTAAACGAGAACGATGTACGCTGGGTTGAGGGAATGACCCTCAGTGAGTTGCAAACACGTTATAAACCGAAGGCAGACATTACTGTTTATAATGGGTTCCCGGTTACTGATGATATCGAGGTGCAACCCGGAGATACCGTCAGTTTCATTCGTCGCGGTGAAAAACCAGGACCGGAAGAGATGAAGAGGCTTTTGGTCGCCCGGCATTCGCCGCAGATTTACGAGAAAGTCAACCAACGAACAATCGGTATAGCTGGTGTCGGTGGACTCGGGTCTTCTCTTGCAATAGCCTTGGCGCGATTATCCGTCGGAACCCTCGTACTTGCCGATTTCGATATCGTCGAGCCGAGCAATCTAAATCGGCAACAGTATTTGATCAGTCAGATCGGATCACTCAAAGTCAATGCTCTCAAAGACAATCTCGGTGCGATAAATCCGTATTTGAAGATTGAAATTCACGCCGTAAAGATTGATGGTAGTAATATCAAGGAAGTGTTCGGTGATTGTGATGTCATTGCGGAATGCTTCGACAATCCCGAATCGAAAAGCGAGTTGGTTGAGTTCGTTTTAAAGCATCTCACCGCCCCGATCGTTGCTGTTTCTGGAATTGCCGGTTATCAGGATGTCGAAAAGCTCCTATGTCGTAAATTATTCGATAGATTATATGTCATTGGAGACGGGGTAACCGCTGCTGCACCCGGTATGGGACTGATGGCACCGAAAGTCGGCGTAGCTGCTCATCTTCAGGCGAATAAAATTTTGGAATTATTGTTGGAAATGGGGTAGCCGACCTGGCTTCAACTTCCCATCGCTTCAACTCCTGAACCATTGAATCGTGACCATTGAATTTTCAACGGTATTGACTTATGAGAATCGTCGTAAACGGTGAAGATAAAGATGTAGATGACGGAAGTTCCTTAACCGCGCTCGTTGACGACCTCGGGCTCGCCGAACGGCGAGTGGTTGTTGAATTAAATCAAACGATCATCGATAAAACAGAATACTCTGAGACCGCGCTAGCGGACGGTGACAGTCTGGAAATTATCCAGTTTGTCCCCGGTGGATGAATTTGGAGAGGTGGCCGAGTGGTTGAAGGCGCAGCATTGGAAATGCTGTGTACTCTTTCCGGGTACCGAGGGTTCGAATCCCTCCCTCTCCGCCAGTCTTTGCTTTCGGCTATGGAATAGCCTCTTAATTACTCACTGTTCACTATTGCCCCCTGACCCGTTACACGCGTCCTTGTCTCGAATTTGGACTTCCATGTCCGAAAGTTATACGCCTTAGTATAATTGTCAGACTATTCAGTGTTTCTCTAAGGACGGAAAACAACCCGGGATGCGGTGTAAAGCATTCAATTCCAATTCTATATGTCATAATTCGGCGATTCGGCACAATTGTTTCTATTACTATTCATTCAACACGTGTTTATTTCGAAATCACGGAGTCGATGCCGGACAAAGCGATCGCGCTCCGAAATAGCAGACTGTCCGCCCTTTGGCGGGGCAGCGGAGCGTGCAGGCGATTTGTATAATTGATCCCGGCGATTGAATTTCCGCGTTGACCAGCTATATTATAACTTACTCCAGTCCCGAATAGTCGGGGCGTAAAAGCTGTTCATTTTAGTTAACGATAAACTAGTGATTGGGATAATGCGGAATCGTTTTCGAAGTTATTTAGTTCCGACGTGGATTGTGACAGTTGCTGTTTTTGTCGGTGCGCTTGAAGTGACTGCGATCAATTCGTCGACCGGACGTCCGTTGTCCCCACGTCGACTCGCGCAGGTCGATGAGTTCAAGAAGCCGTATCGAATTTTGCTTGATTTGGTTCAAAGAGACCAGGGCGTCAATCGCAAGTACGCCGACGGATTCGCTCAGAAAGCCAAGAAACTCAAGGCAAAACGCAAACGCGGGGATAAGGCGCATGAGAGAAGGATCGCCGATTTCGAGTCGTTGTCGAAATCATATATGAAGTTGTATCTCTTGAATACGACGATACTCGACGGGTTCGATCGCGGCACGACAGAGACTGCGAAACTATGTATGGACCAAATCGTGTTAATAGAAAGTCAGATCCAGGCGATCACAGGTAGAGAGGTGGAACGGGCGTGGCTGACATTCGATGAATTTAATACCTTTCACGATAAAGGTTACGTTGCTCGCAAAGCTGCAGGGGGCGCCCGTCCGTTTGCCAAGAAGCTGTGGATGGTGGTACCTGAATCGGCGGAAAAGCAGGACATTGTTGCGCCGGCGAAGAAAACAGTGCGAAAGCGTCAAAAATAGATTGCAATAACGTTTAGGAGTTAGTGTCCCTCTACAAGGCAAAGCCGGGCGCAGTCAGGAGCGAAGCGACGACGCAGACTGGTGAGATGTTGAACGTTAACTTAGCGCATAGAATACTTTTGAAATTACCGCAGTATATGACAAGAAAACGTAGATTAAAATCAACAATATCCGGTCGATTTACGCTCGTCGAAATGATGGTGAGTATGACGATTTTATCGATCATGATTTTGATGATGTTTCAGTTTATGATTGCGTCTCAGAAAACCTTGGCATGGAGTGATCGGACGTGGCGGGTTTATGAGAACTCGCGGGTGGTTTTCGATTTGCTCGAACGCGACTTGCAATCAACATTATTCGACGACACTCCGGGAATGGAAGTAGGTATGTATATAGGGGACCCGGACCCGACTGACTCGACCGCAGCCTTGCACATCTGTTTCGTATCTGCTGCTGACCCGGATGACAACGCGACTTCACAGTTGTGTGAGATTAGCTACAAGCATCATTCTGATACGAGCGCGAGCGATCCGTACGATCTAACGCGTCAACTCACGAGTAACGCGGATACGACGAACTGGAATTTCTATGGAATGCCGTCGAATTGGTACATTAACAGTGATTCCGACCCGAATCTCGCTTACTTCGAACAAATTGTCGGTGGGATTGAGACGTTCGCCATAGTTTGCCGCGATGGAAGCGGCAACGTAATCTCGTCGGACACAGAAATATCCGAGGGCCCAACGCAGATAGAGATTACTATGGGAATCTTCGACGAGAACCTGGTTGACGCGCCCGAAGAAATTCGAAATCAGACAATGAGGGAATTTACCAAAATTATCTTTCTCGGGCATGGCGTAGAGTAAAGTAGGCTGCCAACGGGGTTACAATCAAAAAACCCGAATTTCAAAATAAACCCGATGTTCAAAACCGGTGTTTTGAGTTAAGTTTCACAGGGAGTCGAGAATAATGGATACGATTAAAAAATTTGAAGATATCGCAGCGACCCGACGTCCGGCGCAGGGACTCTTGCGAAACGAGCGGGGTATCGTCCTTGTCGTGACGATGGGGATGATGTCATTATTGATGGTGCTCGTGTCGTCGTTCACGTTTAAGGCGCTAATGACTTTGAGAAATGTCAAAGAAGCCGAGAACAATATTCGAAATCGTCTCCTGGACGAGTCGTCGCAATACGATATCCAGGCGCTGATCGGCGGTGAGTTCGCTGATATCAACGATGCACGGAACCTGTTTCCGGCGACAAAGCCCAGTACCCAGGTATATGGACCTACATTTACGAGTTCCGACTCGCCGTGGGGCGGGCGGATTTATATGGCCAGTGGGTTTCTCGATCTCGGGATTTCCCCGCCGACCTACACCACACGGTCTCCTGCAGCTGACCAATCCGACACCGACCGGGTATTTCACGTCCAAATTGCTTCACAGAATTACACTCCAGAAAGCGCCTTTAGTCTTGATGCCAGCGATACCTTGGGGTGGGTTCACATATACGATCAAAGCGATAGCTACACGGATAATGACACTCCCATCACGTCGCGTTTTATCTATCTGGTAATAGACGATTCCGGAAAGGTGAAGCCGGAGTTTATCTGCTCGACTGAGACGGCAGAAGGTAGTGAGGTCAGGATAGGCCGGCATGTTAGTGAAATCAGTTTGCGTGACATCATCAGCGACTCGGACTTAGCTACGAAGTTACAATCCACGTCTCACACCGGTGGGGAAATGAACAGTAACTCCGGGTGGTTTTCTTATTACGATATATTTAAGACCATGGCTTCGAATACTGCGGATTTCTGGGATACAGATAGTCGGAAATACGAGGTGCTGGATAATTTATTTCCTCACAGTTCCGAGGTTGAGGCTTGGTTTAATGGTGAACACGATAAGCACCGGTTCGACATAGAGCGCACGAGCATTACCGTACCGAATGGCTGGAACACATTGACTACGGACTCGGATATTCTTCAGGCGGCGGCCAAGTATTGGAATCAGGACAGTTACGGTGACGATGACACGGATAGTGCGAGTTCAGATACGAACGGCGGAATCGATTATTTCAAGAACGGATATGATAGTGCGGTCGCAGCGCAGGCGACAGATACACAGGTTCAGATTAAACAGGTAGCGGCTAATCTGATTGATTTCTTCGATGACGATAGCGATTTAGCAGCATCGACTGAAACCGTACACGCGGCGACCACTGACTGGGATTCTTCAACGTGGTCCAACGCAGGAACGTCGTACCCGACATATTGCGGCAACGAGGAAGTGCCCTATATCAACGAGATCCGGTTTCAGGTGAATTACGAACTTGGGGTAGCGACGTTAATGGGCGAGGTTGAATTATTCTACATGTACGGTGATGAGAATGACAACACCACGGGCTTCGACAAAACCGGACTCGTCCTAGACGTGAATTGTACGTTAGAGGCGAGCGGGGTTGGCGCGACGTTGGTGGCGATCTCTGCGACTGCCGATGACATTGCGCCCGAGGACTTTGATGCGGTGCATGCCGCCAGTCCGAACGGTACGACCAGTACGACAATCTTACCGCATTCGTATCCGACGACCGGAATGTTGGAATTGACAATCGGAGGGGCGACTCTTGGGACGATTGACGTGACCGCGAGTCCGACCAATCTAAGCAGCCTCGCTATTACGATTAAGCACGCGGTGTTAAAGGATAGTAACGGGAACCTCTGGGACTTTGCATTTGACGGGGTCACGACAAGCCCGGCAACGACCCTGGACGGAACCGTAGCGGGGGGCGGTTCGACGAGTTACATCAGTATTGAAGTGAACGATCCGCGGAATAACCAGAGAACCAGTGAATGGACTTGGGGCGCATGGACGGATGCTCCTAACTCGAACGGAACAATGGGAAGTAAAAATTCCGCTTCCGTTCTAACCCATACTGCCGGTGGCGCCAGTCAAGACGCTGAAACTGCTATAGAACCATGTGATATCTCGACAGCGTACATCGCCAACACCCCCGCGGCCAGCCCGTGGGCGCTGGGCGCGGTTCACCGGGGGGCGACGTGGCAGACGCTTAATTTGAGTACCTACGATACGACTGTGACCATAAACTCGATGCCATCTTTCGGGTTCGGAAGGTACGAGGCAGGCGACGCTCATTTGTTGAATGAGATTAAGCTCGGGGTCCAAACTAAAACTAGCGGACGGATAAATATTAATACCTACAATGAAAATGTTCTAACGGGCTTACTGTCGCGAGTTACCGTTGGCGGGGATTACGATAATCCAGGTGGAGGTACGGCGATCACAGATGTTGGCACCCTGGTGACAGCGATTAAGGCGGCCAACGGCAGTGCAGGCGGAGTGCCGTTTCGATTTCGTGGACAACTCGCGTCAGTGTCAGCAATGTCGGCGGGTGTTGCCGGTGGCGGCATCGCGCAAGCTACAGACGCCGCTAAGGAAGAGATCATCTGCAAGGTCGTTAACTTGACGTCCGTGCGGCAGAATTATTTTACCGTTATAATGACGTCACAGGTGATTCAGGACATGATAAGCGATTATCGCGGCGGGAAGCGCGGCGTCTTTGACTCGGGGGTCGACCAAATATTAGCGGAACAACGAGTGATGGCGGTGATGAGTCGCGATCCGATTACCAATGAAATCGAAGTTGTTAGTTACGAATACATTGAGTAATCGAGCGGGTTAGGATATTGTTGACAGCAAGCAGTCCATTTTTAAGATTGCTTACATTTAATCGCGTAGTAAATTTCGTCCGTTATTTGAAAACTCCGCGATCACTTGGTTAAATAGAATAGACTTCACCGAGGCGGTGCTGCGATACGGAAAAAGATCAGCATCGTCTTTTTTTATGTTGATATCGAAGCGATTGCGTTCGGTTGAATTAAGTACGATCGGCAGGGCCCGTCGGCTTAGAAAAGTTGCTTCGAAAGGGGCAGGGTGTATACTCCTGAATTTTTCTTAATCACGTGATTGATGTGCTGACAACGTGATACGCATTTTATCTCAATCCTAATCGATCAAGAGAAATGTGTACGATTGCGAATTGAACACGGTAGAGCTGGTTGTTTACGAAATTAAGATGATGCAATTACCTATCCCTACTTCTAGAGTTATCCGAGACGACCGTGGTGTCGCCCTACTGCTGACACTTTCGGTTTTAGCCGGACTTATACTCGTTATCTTGGCATTCGCGCATATAACGCTCAAGTCGCAAAAGGAGGTACGTCTGTCTCAGGATCGTATTCGGGCGCGTCTGCATGTGGAAAGCGCACTCCAAAAGGTGCTCGCATTAATTACCGGTGATTTCGCGGATCCCAATTATCCGGAGAATCTATTTCCAGCCACAAAGGCCGGTCAATCCCGTCTGTATGGCCCGATTTTCCCGAGTAACCCAGAGTGGGACGGTCGTTATTACTGGGTCAGTAATTTTACAGATCTCAACGGGAACTCCGATAGGGACGGTTTGGATGAAGTGCTTCAATTGACCGCCGGCGGGGTCGACTTAACGCCAAATCAAATCTTTACCGATTCACTTCCGGTTTACGACGAACTGGGATGGATCCATCTTTACGACGAGACACAAGATTATCCGGATGACGATACACCTGTGGTCGCGCGCCTCGCGTTCCTGATTATTGATGAATCCGGGAAAATTGATCCGACGGCTATTTGCGGTACCGATTCCGCGGAGGGAAGTGAAGTTCGCAAGGGTTTGGATCCTAGCGAGATAAACTTAGCCGACATCTTATCGGATTCCGGAATTGCGACCAAGTTTCAGCCGGATGTGCATACAGGAGGGCTACTGCCTGCCGGGTTAAAGTGGTTCTCTTTCTTCGATATTATTAAGAGGTTCCTGGCTGACGACGGGGCGGCCTGGGACAACGCCAGCGATCTAAAATCCGTGCTTGATAATGTCGTTCCGTACAGTTATGACATTGAGGCTTTTTTTGACGGTAATGAAGATAAGCACCGATTTAATCTTGGACGCACGGATTGGAACGATTTGGGCGTAGATGATATCGTCAAGGACGCCGACAATTTCTGGTTGGTCGACGGGGTGACGCTGAACGAGCAGAATACAGGCGGAATCCCATGGCTTTTCAATTCGAGCGAGGCACAGGCGATAAAAAATCAGATAGCTGCGAACCTGATAGACTATTGCGACGATGACGAGGACCTTGGTAGCGGGATTGTAAACGCAACGTCAGATTACAACGGTTCAAATACCCCCAGCTATTGCGGGAATGAACAGGTTCCGTATATCAACGAGCTCAAGTTTCAAGCGGAACTTCAAGGATCGAATTTCGTTTTAACGCTGGACGCTGAGTTTGTGAATATGTACGGATCTGACATTGGAACAGGCGGTGTCCTTGAAGTGAAAGTACAGGCGGGAAGTGACCAGTTCGCAACGACGAGCTTAACCTTTGCTGCGAACTTGACGAGTGATGTCGCCGCGCGCAGTTACGACGTGTTATCGGGCATAGCGTCCACTCCATCTTCGATTGCTGCAGGCACCTCTGTTACGAATTTAGGTATTACAATTGTTTCCGCGAAACTTGCCGATTCATCGGGAAATCTCTGGGATTATGCGTTCGATACCACGGTTTCCAGCAATACGACTTCGTTGAGCTTTCCGAGCAGGTACATAGCGATTGAAGTAAATGATCCACGCAATAATCTTGATACAAACGAATGGAGCTGGGATTGCAGCCCGGGTTGTTGGGGGTCGACCCCGTGTGAAGTCGGGACGATTGATTCGCTTCCGTGCGTCGGGAATACGAACAACGTTAGCAACCCTGCGTCGGGCTCTGATAGTGAACCAGGAGCGACCGATCCATGGGACGTTTCCACTGCCTACATCCGGAACGCACCAATCCAGTATATGTGGGAACTCGGTGCGGTCCATCGAGGGAGTTCCTGGTCAACAATAAATCTCCACACCTACAGGTATCTAACGATTCAGGTTATGCCCTCATCCGGTTTTGCCAGCTACCTGGAGGGTGACGCGAATATCTTGAGTCAGGTGAAGTTGAACGACGATCTGGAATCGAGCGGGAAAGTTAACGTGAACACGTATAACACGAATGTATTAACCGGATTACTTACAGGAATTACTATTGGTGGCGGTTACGAGAGCCCGGAGACCGGTGTGGTGTTAGCGAACGCAGGTACTTTGGTATCGATGATCACATCGAATAACGGGTCAGTCGGCGGCTTGCCGTTCAGGTTCCGTGCGCAGTTGGCGATGATCCCGGAATTTACCAATGGCACTGCGGGAGCACAGGATAACGATCGAGCTAAAGAAGAGATAATTGGGAAATTTATTAACATTACAAACGTCAGACAAAACATTTTCAGTTTTGTCGTATCTGCACAGATTGTCAAAGACATGATCTCGGGATTTCGTGGAGGTACGCGGGGAATATTCGATTTCGGGATTGATCTGGTTTTAGCGGAAAAACGAGTAAAGGGCCTGATTTATCGCGACGCACTGCGAAATCGACTCCGGGTACAGCAGTATTCATCTGTTGACGAGTAAAAAGATAAAATCTGCGCCCTGAAGATCGGCGAACAGGTTGAGTACGTGAATTGTTTGACCGGTTCCCGGAATTTCCGCGATTGTTGACATAATTATTAAATTAAATCTTGTGGCAACGTATTGATTCAATTAATTCTTCTCATAACCACAGTCCTAACAACGATTGCTGCTGGATCGCAATGGGTGTTCGGCGATTTTAACCTATTTGACTACGACTCGGTGTGCCGAGGCCTACCGTATTCGCTGGCGCTCCTCTTTGTCTTATCTTCACATGAATTCGGGCATTATTTAGCAGCTCGATACCACGGAATCGACGTTACCCTGCCGTATTTTATCCCGTTTCCTTCTGTTCCGGGGTTCATAAACTTCGGGACGATGGGAGCGGTTATCAGAACGAAGTCCTTTGTCCCCAGCAATCGCGTCATGTTTGATATCGGGGTATACGGTCCTATCGCAGGTTTCATTGCCAGTCTCCTTGTGCTGGTATACGGATTTACGCACTTGCCGGATATCGATTATCTCCTGAGCATTCATCCGAATTACCTGAGCAACGCTTATGGAACAGGTGTCATTTCAATCGAATTCGGTGATACCCTATTGTTCGCAATTCTGCGGGCGCTTCTGACTGATTCAACACAATTCGTCCCGCCAATGAGCGAGGTTTATCACTATCCATTTTTGTGCGTTGGCTGGTTTGGCCTTTTTATTACCGCAATGAATATGATTCCCGTCGGTCAGCTGGACGGCGGGCACATTTTCTTCAGTATGTTCGGGAGTGATACACATGAGAAAATCGCGCGACTGGCGCTTGCTACTCTGGTAGTGCTCGGAACAATTGGGATTGCCGATATCTATTGGGATTGGGGTTTACGGATCGGCTGGATCGGCTGGTTGATTTGGGCAGCGATTCTCCGATATGTAATTAAATTGAAGCATCCACCCGTTGGTATGTTCGTCGATTTGGGAGCGACACGCAAGGTCCTGGGTTACCTAAGTATTTTGATACTGATACTATCCTTCTCGCCCTCGCCCTTCATCGTTGACGTGCCATAAGTTAGAAATTGTCTTATTATGAACGCGTTAAGTGCTCTCGCGACGAATGGCGTGAATTAATCGGGCCTTCGTATCATGTATGGTACTCTGCATTTATTCGTACGTACTCGTAAGATAAATCAGTTGTCCAGTAGGTAAACGACTCGTCACCAACGCCGAGATTGATATCAAGTTTAAACTGTCTTTTCTTCAATATATCGACTTGGTCCTGTACCGGGGTCCCGGCATTCTGCCCGTTTAGAACGATCGGTAAGCCATTATAGCGAAGGCTCACTCTATCGGGCGTAACACTAATATCCGCATAGCCGACGGCATCCAGGATCCGTCCCCAGTTCGGATCCGCACCGAACCACGCCGTTTTGCACAGTGTAGAATTCGCCACTGTCCTTGCGCCGATCCGAGCATCTTCCTTCGATTTCGCCCCGGATACCGTTACTTCAACGAATTTCGTTGCGCCTTCGCCGTCCATTATCATCATCCGCGCAAGTTCTGCGGTAACATAATCGAAAGCCTCCGAAAACGACGCAGCCTCATCCGATCCGGGTTGGATCGGCGCATTGCCCGCCCGGCCGTTCGCGAGCGCGATGAATGAATCGTTTGTACTTGAGTCTCCATCAACAGTAATTCGATTAAAAGACTGATCGAGTGTATTCGAGACGGCCTGCTCTAATACCGCACATTCTACCGCGGCATCAGTCGTGACGTATGCAAGCATCGTTGCATGAGGGACCATGCTGGGTGCGAGCATCCCTGCGCCTTTAGCGATACCGCCGATAGTTACGACCGTGCCGGCTATCTCAACTGTTGCGCCGATAGATTTCGTCGCGGTATCAGTGGTCATGATTGCTCTAGCCGCCGCGGCGCCTCCGTCGCGAGATAATTCTCTCACGGCCGATTCTATTCCGTCTAATACATTATTCATCGGCAACGCCAATCCGATTACACCCGTCGAGGAAACCAACACATCGTCGGCCTGAATTCCCAGGCATTCAGCGGTTTTTGCAGCCATCGCGACGGCATCTTGAAGCCCGTCCGGGCCCGTACACGAATTGGCATTCCCACTATTAACGACAATCGCACGTGCAGTTTTCGACCGGGCCAATTTTTGTTTACAATATAGAACCGGTGCGGCCTGAAAACTGTTGCAGGTAAACGCACCGGCGACCAGGGCCGGGACATCACTTTGGATTACGGCCAGATCCGGATTCCCGCTAGGTTTTATGCCGCACGCGATACCGGCAGCGGTAAATCCGGCCGGGCTGGTAATCGTACCATCAGGTTTTGGGATATAGTTCATTTTACGCCAATCCGGTCCCCTCATCCAGGCCGTACATAATATTCAGGCATTGTATGGCTTGTCCGGAGGCCCCTTTCGTCAGGTTATCGATCGCGGAAGTCAGGAGGATTTTTTCGGTTCTCGGATCGAAGTCGAAACCGATCTCGCAGGTATTAGAGTATATAACGTTCTTTGTGTCAGCAAGGCTTCCGCACGGAAGCATCCGCACGAACGGTTCGGATCCATAGTGATCATGAAATATTCTCGCTATGTCATCGACAGTTACATTCTGCCGGCAAGGGCTAAGTATTATTGTTGAATGGAGGCCCCGGTTTATAGGGATTAAGTGGGGAATAAAAGTGAGACCTACTGTTCCGTGCGGTGAGGAATCAGAGAGTTCCTGCTCGATTTCAGGTATGTGCCGATGGGCCTTTATGTTGTAGGACCTAACACTGTCGCGGCATTCCGAGAACAAAAATGGCAAGGCAACCTTTTTCCCCGCACCGCTAACGCCGCTCATACTGCATACAATAATATCGTCCGGCGACGCTACTTCGGCTTTTAATAATGGGGCCACAGGAAGGATTATGCTGGTCGGGTAACACCCTGGACACGCGACGAAAGATGACGATCTAATTGATTCTCTGTGTTTTTCCGGGAGGCCGTAAACTGCGGTGTCCAACAACTCCGAGGCAGGATGCTCAAGATCGTAGTAATGTTTGTACGCTTCCGGATCCCTCAACCGGAAGTCCGCGCTTAAGTCGATTATCTTTACGCCTTTATCGCTTAACGGTACTGCAAATTCGATCGCTAAGCCATGAGGCAGGCAGAGGAAGGCCAACTCGCAGGAAGACGCGATCGTATCGATATTCGGCTCCACAAAACTCAGGTTCCACTCACTGAACCGTGGGAACACCGACGCTACGTGTTGCCCCGCGTACTCCCTCGATGTGATGCACCCGATCTCAAGACATGGATGTCCTGAGATTAATCTAATGAGTTCCTCGCCGGTATATCCGGCGGCACCAACGATAGCAACTTTAATGATTTTATTTGTCATAGTTATAAAGCCTTCTTGTCGAGGCTCAAAAAAGCCCCGATTGCGTTACATGCAGATCGGGGCCAATATATTTGATTAAATTGTAATTTATACTAACGCTTCGAGAACTGGAATCGCTTCCTTGCCCCGGGTTGTCCCGATTTCTTTCGTTCTTTTACGCGTGAGTCGCGAGTCAGCATTCCGCTTTCCTTCAGGACAGCCTTAAAACTCTCGTCACTTTTCACCAGCGCCCGCGCAAGTCCGTGTCTCAGTGCTCCGGCCTGGCCCATAGTACCACCGCCTTTAACAGTTACCTTGATATCAAACTGCTCCAACGTTCCCGTAACCATTAAGGGTTGCGTGATATAGCCGCGGAGCGATTCGGTCGAAAAATAGTCGTCGAACCCCTGCGAGTTTACATAGATTTTTCCTTTCCCGGCGCAGATGCGAACCTGTGCCGACGCTTGTTTTCGTCGACCTGTCGCCTGGATAACCTCGTTATCGGCCATTATAAAATTCCTTTGTTTAGTAACACGGCTATAAAATGAAAGGAGATCTAATCGGGAACGTTACCCGTGATATCAAGCGCTTAGAAGTTCGGGATTCTGCGCTGCGTGCGGATGTTCACTGCCGCTATAGATCTTCAGTTTACTCAGTTGATGGCGTGCCAGTGTATTCCTTGGGAGCATCCCTTTTACCGCGGCTCTAACTAAGCGTTCCGGCTTTTTCTCACGGATTACGTCCGCGGTTGTAACCTTTAACCCGCCCATGTGCCCGGAGTAGTCCTGGTAGGTTTTCTTCGTTTCTTTGTTTCCGGTGAGTCGTACTTTCTCCGCATTGACTACGATGACGAAGTCACCAGTATCGACATGCGGGGTGTAAATAGGCTTATTGCGGCCTCGAAGAATATTCGCAATTTTCACTGCAAGGCGACCGAGTATCTGATCCTCGGCATCAACCAGGAACCATTTTCGTTCGACTTCATTCGTTTTCGCGAGATAGGTTTTCATTGTCATACCAACTTGTAAGTATTTCATGTTTTCGCGGGTAAAAATACAGAACTTGAAATAATAGGACGTAACTTACTTTTTGCAATCGCGAAATCGGAATATTTAAACGCTTTTGCCTTGAAAAGAATTCTTTGTTCTGCAATTTAGCATGAAATCACAGGGTCGCCAGCAGATCGGTAGATAACTCCGTAGAACACAATCCTGAGCCCCCTCGAATTTTTACTGGGGACGAGCGCTTCAGTATCGCTTTTCGCGTGGGAACGGTTGCGGGGTGTGAAGCAACGCTGGGAGGTGGAGTCCCGAGAATTTGAATTGAGTAGAAATCCGGGGAACCACTCAGGCTGGCTTACGACTCGAACGCGCAGAGAACTCTAGTAACTGCTTGTGTAAATTGGAATAATTTGATTCCAATTTACACAAGCAGTTACTAGATTCTACGCGCTCGAGCCGGTTAATTTTAATCATGAGCACACATTATAAACAAAGGAACCACATCATGGGGAGCCTAGACTCACACTTTCGGGCAAATCTTATCATCGGATGTTTCTTGCTGAGTATCGCCGTGGGTTGTTTCTCCGCCGCAGCCGTGACAGCAGAGCGGGTTAACAGGTCAATTGCGAATGCGGATCGGCTGCACGCATTAGTGAAAGAGCTCGAATCCCAAATAAAAGGGTCTGAAGAGAAGCTGGAAAAGTCACGAGTGAAGCAGACAGAATTGCGCGAGCGATTAGAAGCGCTGAAACCGGACGAGGCCTTCGGGAAGGCGAAAATCACACATGTTAACCGGATTCTAAAGTTGCAGGAGGAAAGCGATTCAAGGCTTGGCAAAAAGCTTGAGAAGTTGGAGAAGAAACTAGCGTCTACCCAGGAAAAAGCGAAATCTGCCGAATGGACGGCAAAAAAATACGCGAGTCAACGGCAATTTGAGGTGTCGCAACGCAAAGTTGAGAAGCTGAGGGAACTGCTTGAGTACTATAAATATCGTGTTAAGACATTAGAGATTTTAGGGCGCGAGGCTGAGGCAATCGTGATTACAAAATCGCAGCTTGCAGGTCGTGCGCAGAGTCAATGGGAGCGCTGGCGCTCGAGCTGGGATCAGAAGTTATCCAGGAGTCGTGCGATTGGCATTCTGACAGAGTTAAAGACATTTAGGCAAAAAGTTAAGGTTACGGAACTGGAACTGGAAGCGGCAACCGCGGAACTCCAGGAAGCAGATTCCGATTTCTCACAGTTCACGGAGACGGGAAAGTCTGAATAACTATTTAGACCCTGTTCAAAAAGATAGCGCGGCCCGCATAAGCGTCCCGTTTTGACGGGATCCACGTTCATGCGGGTAGAGTCCTCCCGCACTATCGGAATCCTCGCTTATGCGCGACGGGTAATCCGGACCAAAAATTATACTGCTTGCAGTATAGTTTATTCTGTTATAATTCTGCTTATTTCGGACGCAACGATGTGGCGAAATGCGTACTCGCCATAAATTCGATGCACCAACAATACGCTACTTTAGCGGTGGTAGCGGCGGGGTTTTTTCGATGCCATGCAGTCTGAAACGGCATTATGCCTACGGCAACGGCTATTATTGGCAATCATGCGGCACCGGCGGTTCTCGTTTGGGCGTTAAATACCGAGACACAACACAAGTAACAGACTGCGATATTGATGAACGACTCCTCCAAAAGCCCTGAGATAACCGCATTGATTGGCGCCGGGATATCGGTTGTTCTGTGGCTTGTGACGGTTGTGATCGGGAGTTACTGGGCTCGAAGTTTCTTAATCAGCATTATTTCATTGCCGCTGACAACAGCCGCTGTTTTTAATTTACTCGCATGGTGGCGCGCCCGCCTGGTACGTCTTGAGAACGAAGAAGCGGCTGATTACGCTCGTTTTGAGTCGGAATATGATCGCGCAGACTTAATCGAGGGTAATAAAGCAGACCTCAAGTTGGCCGCGAACGCACGAGATGCGTTGGATCGCTATTTTATTCCCGGTTTTTCCTTGCTTTTCGGGCTCGCTTTGAGTGCTCTCTCCATCCGTTATCTCTCCTCTTACGATTCGACGATTGCATCGTCAATCAATCGTGATTCACTCGGAATTACGGGTGTCGCATTATTGATGTCGTTGTCGTGTTTGCTTGCAGGCAGCTATTTCGGCGGCGTCTCAAGTGTCGACGGCCAGCGCTGGCTGCGCCCTGCAGCTGGGTGGCTGCGCTTCGCCGCAGTACTTTATTTTCTATCCGCGACAATCTTGCTTATCGATAGTCTTCACTCCGGGCGCTGGGAAGGGCGTAGTGCCACGGCCGTCGCGTATCTCATCTCTTTATTCGGCATTGAGATCGTGCTCGCGGTTCTCGTTGAATTTTACCGTCCGCGTGGCGCAAAAGGAGGAGAACGGCCACTTTTCGAAAGTCGTATACTAGGCGTCTTGACGGATCCCGGAGGTATTGCTGCGAATATAGCGTATGCGCTTGATTACCAGTTCGGGTTTAAGGTTTCCGAAAGTTGGTTCTATCGATTCGCCGAACGCACCCTGATACCTTACGCTCTTTTGGGTCTCATTGCTTTTTATATGCTTGATTGTTTTGTTGTTGTCAGGACCAGCGACGTCGCGTTGCGCGAACGCTTCGGGAAACCGATCACGCGAACCGTTCTCCAGCCTGGACTATACTTAAAACTTCCGCGCCCCTTCGAATACATCCGGCGATTTCCGGTAAAAGAAATTAATAAGGTAATGGTCGGATTCAAAGACGACTCAACTATCGATTCAACGCATGCCACTGTGAATCCGAATGGATCTCACGATTTTCATAATAGAGTGATTTTGTGGAATGAGGCGCATTACGAGTCCGAAACCAGTTTCCTCGTTGCCAGCTCTGTTCCGGCAGATGGGAATCTTATCATCGATGGTGACCGTGGCTCTTCCTTGGGGTCAGCGATAGCGCCGGTTAATTTACTGGCGGCGACGATCCCGGTTTACTACCGAATAGACGAAAACCGCCTCCTCGATTACGCATACAATTACGACCAGCCCCGAGAAGTTATCGAACGGGTCGCACATCGTGAACTTGTCAGGTACCTGGCTTCGGTCGATTTTTTTGATATTATTGGCGCAGGCCGTTTAGCGTCTAAATTCGAATTGGAGCGACGTATCCGCGCTGCGGTTTCCCAGTGCGATCCGCCGATCGGCGTCTCCATCGAGTTCGTTGGGCTGATGGGGGTTCATCCATCCGTCGAGGTTGCCGAGAACTTTCAGAATGTAGTTGCCGCCGAAGAACAGAAAAGCAGTACGATAATTCAAGCTAACAATTACCGTGCGACTATGCTGAACATGTCCAGGGCAGAACGTGATCGCCTAACTTTGGAGGCGGAGGGCTATAGCATCAGAAAGAAAAGGGTTTCTTCTGGCGAAGCGGCACTCTTCCAACAACAACTCAGCTCATATCAAGTCGCTCCGGGCGTGTATCGGCTACGTCGTTTTCTCGAAATTCTGGAGAAGGGGACGGCGGATCTCCAGCAATATATAATGGCCAGTGACTCGAAGCGGATATACGTCGTCGACTTACAGGAGAAACTCCGCCCGGATTTACTGGAAGATTTGGATCTGAATTTGGGCAATGAGAATTAAACTGACGTGATTCAAAGGCCAAAAATCACTTGATCCCACGGTTACGCTAGTAGCTAGCCTACATGATGCATAAACTTTCTATTGCGAATGCGCATCTTATTTCATATAAACGAGTTACAGAGAACGCCGGATCTCAAAATATTTCAATATTTTTTCGTCCCGGCAACCTCAATAACTCTTCGATCTAAAGCAAGCTACGCATTCTCATGACGAAATTTGTGCATAATGCAGGCTGGTGTGTGATGTCTCATAAATAAAAAAAGAAGGAAATTCTGTATAACTAATGGGGATAGATACCATGAATAATAGAACCGTATTACAACATTGGCCGGTCATACTCGTCGTCGTACTCGTGTGTCTGATTTTTGGCTTGTCACTGATCACGTACCAGGTGAATTTTACTGAACACGCTGTGGTATTGCGGTTCGGGAAACCGGTTCTTGACCGTGACACATCGCCTGGGTTGAAAGTGAAATGGCCGTTTGAAACGGTTTGGCGTGCGGATAATCGAGTCCGCTGTTTCGAGGGTAACGCTGGCGTTGTAGAAGAGGTTTACACCCGTGACGGAAAGAATATAACCGTGACCGTTTATATCGGTTGGAAGATTTCCGAAGAGGGTAAAATCGTTTTCCTTGAACGCATTGCCAATGTTGATCGCGCTGAAGATGAATTAACCGCGTTACTCCGCAGTTACAAAAGTGCGTTCTTTGGGCAGTACGAATTCCGCGATCTCATTAATATCGATCCGGGTGCGATAAAGATAGAAGAGATTGAGGATAAAATGTTAGGCTTGGTTAAGAAAGACGCGATAGACCTTTACGGTATCGACGTGCGATTTTTGGGAATCAAACATATAGGATTTCCGAAGGCGATTACCGGGAAAGTCTTCGAGCGCATGAAAGCGGAACGGGACACTGCGGCTCAGACGGTTCTCTCGGAGGGCGACGCTGCGGCCGTCAAAATTCGTGCTGAAGCGGATAAGGAACGCGAGATTCTCGTTGCTAACGCAGAGAACGATGCGAAGAGAATTCGAGGCGAGGGCGACGCAGCTGCGGCAGAGAATTACACAGTCTTTCAGAAGAACCCCGAACTTGCGTCTTTTCTACGAAAACTGGACTCGCTCAAGAGCATACTTTCTGAAAAGACGGTTCTGATATTAGATACAGACACCGCTCCTTATGATCTACTCAAGAAGGATGCGTTAACGATACCGAACGACTAGACACCTTTAAAGGGCGAAACCGACACAAAACGGATGAGTTTTGTGCGGCTCTGCCTTAAAGATGTTGATACTGGATGCCTGATTCTGGAGACTGGCTGGCTCTTGTCCTGAAATAGCCGATTCGTGTTGATTTGGCGAGTCAAAAGTAGCTCGGCCCCCGCAGTCGCGGGGCCAGGCCTCGCTACAGCGCGGGCTGGCAGCTGAGAAAAAAACACCTACGCAGTCAGGACTGACCGCGCTACTTTTCTATTTCAGGACAGAAACTAGCTGGACGCTGCTTTCTTTATCCGGCATCTAGCAACCAGTATCCAGGATCGCGAAAACTTGTCGGTTTGAGGCGAAGCTT
>JAJFLP010000067.1 GCA_021772635.1 Verrucomicrobiota bacterium
GCTGTTTTTAATGTAGGAGGCAGCTCCCGCTGGCGAACTTATTTATTTTGGTATCGTTCCAAAATAATCGTTATCGCCTGCGGGAGCAGCCTCCTACATTCACATGATCAAAGTTTCCTTTTGTATTAACAGACTCAGCGGCGCGCGTCGGTCGACGCTCTTCTGAAACTTCGTCATTTTGACACACTAAAGTGTGAACTCCAACGGGTGCTACCCGCATATAGATAGAGAAGATATACGATTAGACGCGCGAGCTCAAGTGCTTAAACGAGTAGTGGAGAATAACGTGAGCGCTAATGGTGGAGTGGACGATTCTGCGGTCCCGCAGAACGACCTTCCGCCGTCACGCGGATGGCTGTGGAGAGACAGGCCTAGCCTGCATATTCCCTTCGCGCTACTTTTTGTTCCATAACTGATCAGCACCAAAGAACGAAAGGCACGATAATCACATCTTCAAGTCAAAGGGCATCATTGCAGTTTTTCGAGCACACGCGGAACGTTCTCCGTCGACGGTTTCAGAATTGTTTCAATAATCTGACCGATGCTGCAATGCGCTTCCATCGGATGCCTCATCGGCATACCCGTGTTTATTTGATAGTGATTGCGCCTGCCTACGCGCGTGCGGACAACAATTCCTTCCTGTTCGAGATCGGACACAATTTTATGCGCAGCCCGTTCGGTGATCCCGACTCTCTCGGCTATATCCCTCAATCGGGCATTGTTATTTTGTGACAAACACAGTAAAACATGCGCGTGATTGGTAAAGAACGTCCATACTTTGTCTATAGCAGTTTTCGTCATTGTTCGACCCTTTTTATAGCTATATATCGTTTAGTCAAGTACCGCCCCGCCTTTTCAGTTCCTCCAAGGAGTAGTATTCCGTTATCAAACGGAAGATGTCTGATTATGATTTACGGCGTCCTCTTGTTCTAAGCGGGAGAATTACTTACCTCCCTAGCCGGCTCATCATGCGCCCCTCTACGAAGACTTTTCTCTACAGCAACTGTTAAACTGGCAAACAAACCTACCAGGATAATCCGGCCCCATGCTTCCAGTGAGATCGGAACGGTATGAAAGAAAGTATTCATGAACTGCAAGTAGGTAAACATGACCTGGAGAGAGAGCATTGCGGCAACTCCAAGCAGTAGCGATCGGTTGGAAAATAATCCAACTGACAACACGCTGCGGGTAAGCGATCGGCAATTAAATAAGTAGATGAGCGGTTGATGAAATTGAATGAGAAATCGCAGTAGCGGCCCCTGACCTTTGCGTTCGGTTATAATGTTGGGGCCGAAGCGGTTGCGACGAGAATCCACTTCTGACGAGTCCAAGCCATTTCCGGCGTCGCCGCCCAGGTGCTCAAGCACGGATTGCAACTCGAAATGATGCCACTGTTTTTCCAAATTGATCGACATGATTAACAACATCCCATTATAATAAGCCTTATTAGCATAGTCATTATGGTGGTAAATTTCGTAGTTTAGCCCCCAACAAAAAGAGAATAATCTTCCAATCGATCGAGAAGTTGTTTCTGATATTTCTACCGAGCCGAATCGCGCGCTCTATCAATCTGTTTTGGAGACGCTGCGCCAGAAAAACCGTACATGAATTTCAGCCAATAAATGCCAGGCAAAAGAATTTCACTTCATATATGCAATACCCCGATACCCCGTCACTCCGTGGGACGGTTGCATATCCCTTCATTTATTAGTTGGAGCGCGACCTTTTGCAGGTCGGCGTTCTTATCCAACTCATCAACGATTTCCCGGCCGATAAGCGTTTCTATTAAATCTTCAAGCGTGACGATTCCGGAAACGCTTCCGTATTCGTCAACGACCACGGCGATATGTTTTCGGTGTTTAAGGAAGTCGGTCAATACTTTCAGACAGTTCGTTGAATCTGTAACATATGATATGGGCCTCACGAATAAAGAAATATCAAACTCATTGGCTTCCCCACGAAACTGGACTATCAGATCTCGTACGTCGATATATCCGATAATATTCTCACGATCATCCTTCCATACCGGTATTCTCGTAAAAACTTTATCTTTGTCAGCCATCAATAGATTATCAAGTGTCGAGTCTACTTCTTTCAAGTACATTATCGTACGTGGAGTCATGACTTGGCGGACTGTCTTATTTTCCAAATCAATCATACTGTGAACCATGCGACTTTCTTCCTCCGTAATTTCCCCCTCACGTGCACCGACGTGGATCATCGCCAAAATTTCATCTTCCGTCATCGTTGCGGATTTTCCGCCTTTAATAAATAGCCTGGAAAATTTCTCGGTAATGAAAATCACCGGCGAAAGTAGCAGATTTAGAAACCGTATCGGGTGTACGACCCACCGCCACAATCCACGCCAGTGGGCGGCGCCAATATTTTTCGGCATTATCTCGGACAGAAATAATATTCCCAAGGTGAAGAATACGGAAAAGATAGGGAGTAAAACAGGATTTAAAACCTGCGAGGCATGAAAGCCAGCAATGGTTGCTCCCGCAGTGTTTGCCAATGTGTTCGTGATAAGGATCGCCGCAATCGGCGTTGACATCTTTTTCTTAAGTTGAATGAATAATGGTGCCAGCCCATCCTTTCGCTTTATTGCGGCCTCTAATGTTCCTATACGTGTTGAATAGAGAACGGCTTCGTATAACGAACAGTTGGCAGAGACGAATATGGTCAGAAAAACGATTATGAATAAAACTGTCATTTTAGCATACCTCCATGAATTCCAAGTTTATCACAAATTTTAGTTAACAGCGAGATAAATCTATTGCATCGCGTCAACGGTGCAGGTGTCCTGAAAATAGGCGCCCTCCGAGCTTATTTTTCCGGTCTCGATCAGTACCTATCGAAACTTTGGATCAGGACCGCAGTTCACAATATGACGCACCGTATAAAACGGCGTCATGGGAAGGTACGCGAAAAATCGCATCATTTTTCATAATTCTGACGCAACCCGCACTGAATTTATCAATTTTTAGCATAACAACGGGTCCTACTCTTTTCACGAAGGCACGAAAGAGTTTTGCATAAAACTCTAGGCTTAGAATTGATAACCTATGCCCAATCCGAGTGCATTCGATCCACCACTAAGATTACTGAACAATCCGAATACCCCGGATCGGGGATGAACTCTGAATATTAAAGATTAAATGCTCAACTTTCGGATGGGCAAATGCTAATTCCCAGATCATAAAATTTAAAAACTTCGTTGCTTCGCCGTTCAGACTTTCCTCAATTTCAGTCATCGTTTACCGCTCTCATCCAGCGTAACAGGTGACACGAAGGCCTTCGGCTTCACCGTCAATACCGAGCACTTGACCTGCTGTAGTACGTTTTCGGCCGTGTTACCGATAAAAAATCCAGAAATACCTGTTCTACAGACCGTGCCCATAACAATGAGGTCGATTCGTTTTTTTCTCGCTAATTCTGGAATCAGAGAGTCGGGGGAGCCTTCAGGAAGGTGAACTTGGGAGTTCAGCCCCTCCAGAGAATAATATTGCAAGAGATCGTCCAGTTGCTTCCGATGATCGTCCCGTGTAGATTCACGCCATTGCTCGATTTCCCCTGGCGAAACACCACCAAAACCCCGAATATGACCTTCAGCAAATAAGCGCCAGGCATGAACAATATGTAATTCGCTCTCCTCCAAGGCAGCCATAGAAATCGCTAAGTCCATGATGACCCGGTTGAGTGAGATCCTCTCTTGACTCATATTCGCAGAACCTGGATCAACGGCTGCCATAATGCGAAAATATCGTCGATACCGTGCCTGTTTCATCACCCAAACTGGACATGGACATTTACGCATAAGGCGCATCGACGTACTTCCAAACAACCGATCTTTTATTCCGCTTTCACCTTCTGCAGTCACCATCACAAGATCGTGTTTATTGCGGAGTACTTGTCGAATAATCTCAATAATTGGAGTCCCGGTTAGCACCTTGAATTCGATATCGTCGACCTCCCGTTCGATGAGTTTGATAAAGCTCTTCGCTTGTAATAAAAGTTCCTTCGTTGCCAGTTCCAGCAGTTCTTGAGTACTAATCTCCGCGACCAACATACGTAAATCATGAGGCAACTCATCGACGACCGAAATTACTGTCAGTCGTGCCTGATTCTTCTTTGCCAGAGCCGTGGCTCGCCTGAACGTCGACCGGTCGCTTGATTCGGGATCGAAAACCAACAAGATGTTCTTAAACCTTTTCATTTTTTCAGCCCTCCTTTTCTATTATTTAAGTTTGACATTGGCAGGTGATCCAAGCCGTTGTCTGTGCAATTCCTTGTACTACTAATTCACCACAGCGTAAGTCATCTTGAAGCTTTTTTAATGCCTCGAAAGTGCTTTTGAAAAAATCACCGCTGTGTCGGCCAACGCAAGTTCCCGCCATCCTCAATCAACGTGCCATCCCGGTCGAAAAACACGGCACTGCGCTTATCCTGTTGACCAGTACACATCATTTTTCTTTAAATTTTCGCTTTACTGAACCGCCGTCTAAGGTTGTATAAGTTAAGGGCCTTTGCACAAATTAATTGGCATTTTCGATCAGTTCACATCTCATTCTTAGGCTATATTAATCCGGCATAGCTCTATATGTTTCGTAAAAGTGGATCGCAAACCCGAGAAAGTTCTCGACATCCCGGAAGGCATCCGCGACTTCGTCCAACACTTCTTCCATTTCACTTTTGGTCTTGCCGGCAAATGTGATTTTACTCAGCATGTTTTCAGTCGAATCGAAACCTGCCGCTAACACGTTGCTATCGGTCTTCTCAAGTGTAAACGGAGAAAATCCGTCATACCTGTCATCCCCCTTAATCGCGTCGCGTGCCAAACTTTCAATGTCTCCGAGATTGGTTTGTGTATCATATCTACGAACACCGTATGCATTGAATAGTGTACCTAAAGCGGCATTAAAATCTTGGCCGTCTCGCAGATCCTCCTGAGAGCGAGCCAGACCAGCCAGACTCAATATTGGGGTGTCGATACTGCGAACACGGAAACCATGGACAGTGCTACTCATCTCAAGCTGCTCTCTCTTAGCGTCTTGAGAATAACCGGTCTTTTCGGGGGACACATAAATAAAACTTACATTGATCGGATTGTACTTGAATGTTTCCACGCCTAAATAGATCTTCTTTCCAACCTTATCTGCGTACCAAACTTCATCTTGTCCATGTTTCACCATCCCATCCGCACCTCCCCCGAAATTACGGTAATTCATAATGCCTATATTATCGACGATATCGATTAAGTGACGGGCAGCATCCTGAATCTTTCCGTTATAGTCGAAGATGTACTTTAGATTCCCGTCAGTGTCTTTTGCTTCATCAAACCAAAACGGAATATCGATTCCGTACACCATTTCGCTTTTTTCCGTCCGTAGAAGATTCATGATTTTCTGGTTGAGATCAAAAAACTGCAGCATAATACTTCGCCCGGCGGGGCCGTTAAATCCGAGAAGTTGATATGGTTCATTATCCAGATGGATCCCGTAAAACCGCTCAGCTTGCGACGCCTTTTTGTTGAATTCGATGAGCGCGCGAACTTGCACTAATACTCGTGGGTGATGTTCGGTGAGGACAAATTCGGGATACCCGTCGAGAGCGTGAGTTTTAATGCCTTCTTCGCGGGCTTCTTTAATGAATGCGCGTAATTCAGGTTGATTTAGAATTTTACATTCGACGTCATCGGTCAGGTCGTTTACAAACTTATAAGGAATTTGCAGAAAAATTTCGTTGATTTTCGTTTCTTTACAGAACTCAAAGAATTCTGTCCGATATCTCTGAGAGGACAGGAGTGGATCAACTTTCCAAACCCACATTGCTCGACCGAGTGGTTTCTTCCTTCCGGCTGGCCGTGCCGGGGTTTCCGAAACCGCAACGGGCGTTGTCACAGTTTTCTTAAAGTTGATATCGTCGATAAATACCGTTCCTATTCCCTCGACAGTAAAGTTAAAGACGAGGCAACTGGCATTATAATTGTGTAATTTAAAGTAGTCGTATGGAACGACAACTTCCTGCCATTCCGTAGTAATCGGCCCCTTGAGAAAGTGACTGACGAGTCCTGCCGGTTTAGTGTCCTTTTTAATGAGCCAGGCCGGGTCGGCCATTTGAATCATGAAATCCTCCCCTCCGATTGCTCCCTTTACCCAAAATGACAAAACAGTATGCCGTGAAACATCAATATAATTTGTTTCCGATTCCTCATTCTCGTCATCAAACAGATGCAACCACAACCCGCAGTAACCGCGATCGGCCTTATCATATTGTACTCTAAGTGATCTACCACCGGGACCACGACGCGTACTATGTATTAGATGCAGCGTTGCTTCAGAGTCGCCGGCCGAGAATTTGCTATAGTAACCGTTTTGATCCGTAGCGATTCCGTCATCGAAATTCCAAACCGGAATGAGGCCGCCATCGTAGGATTTCGATACCCGTGCCGGACTATTAACGCTCGATAAATCGCTGGCAGATGAACTAGCTTCCGAACGGTCATTCGTTGGATTAGATGTATTTCCTTCATTTCCGAAAGAATAAGATTGACAGATAATGCTCAGGGAGATTATAACCGTTCCAACTTTGTTCTCGAATAAGTACTTTATTCGCAGACCGATTACTGATCCTGACAGCATGCGTGACAGATAGCTCATGATTCTTTTTCGACCCACATTTTCTGGCTTGTCATTTATTATATTCCGTTCGTTGTCGTCCGCCTCTGCGGACTCTCCGCTTTCGTGGGCCGGGCTGTTTCGTTTTGCGAAACAGCAAAGTTCAGCCACCGCGCGGGAGTATACTGAAAATAAGTTCCTGAATTACTCTTCTATATTAATTTAATATATTAGGCAACATAAAAACAGATAAGTTCCACTATTTTCACGGAACATACCACAAAAAAAGTTGTCCTAAATAAATAATACATAATGAACAGAAAAACATGTATTTGTATTCAGAAATATATGGGGGAACTTACCATCGTTTCGTTGTCGTCATTACCACTTTGGACAGCGTCCGGATTTTGGGAGTTAACTGCGGGACAGTAACTGAAACACTTTGGAGTGACCGTCCTGAATTGAGAAGCCATATGGGCCGGGAATGGACGAAAGAGCATTATCAGAGTCATCGCAAAGGGAGAGTCAATTATGCAACGGTTTAAAAATATTCTAGCAGTGGTCGATCAGACGCGGCGGGATGATGTATTCCTCTATCGCGCCGCTTCCCTGGCTGCCGACAATAAGGGGCGACTCAAGGTTGTCGGTGTAACAGAGGACCTTCCGGACTTAATGACTAAGAAGATGATAGCCCACTTTCAAGTTGATATAGAAACGATCATTCGTGAGGAAAGATTGGAACAACTTCGACGAATCGAGTCACGGTATCAGCCGCTTGTTCCCATCACGACAAAATTATTGACGGGGACTCCATTTATCGAAATTATTCGGGAAGTTATACGTGGCAGTCACGATCTCCTCGTGATTCAAACCGCTTCCGACGGCAAGGTTAGAACTGGTCTGTTTGGCAGTACCGAACTGCATCTACTGCGTAAATGTCCGTGCCCTGTATGGATATTTCGACAGTCAGAAAGCAAACGCTTCAATAGTATTGTGGCAGCGGTGAATGTTAATTCTTCGGGACCGGACGAAGATGAACTGAATCGTAAAATACTCGAACTTTCCTACAGTCTGAGCCAAATCGATCGATCCGAGTTCCATGTGGTCCATTGCTGGCACCCCATCGGCGAGGATCTGTTACGGGCTCGCGGCGGCGCTCAAGGCGACGTCGACGACTATCTACGTATTTCCAAATCGAATATCACAGCAAAGCTGAACGAGTGCCTGGCACCGTTCGACAGGAAGACGGCCAACATGCATGTCCATCTATTAAAAGGAGAACCGGAGATACTGGTGCCCAACCTCGTACGCCGTGAACAGACCGGACTTCTGGTGATGGGGACGTTGGCACGGTCCGGTATCAATGGCCTGTTGATTGGCAATATAGCCGAGAAAATTGTCAATGAGGTGGAATGCTCGTTACTCGTCGTGAAACCGGAGAGATTTTCATGTCCGATCAAAGCGTAGTGACGATGTGTCAGGGTTGGTCGATTGAGATAATCTTTCAGTTAATGGGATAGATATATATATGGATTTCATGGCGTCTTTATTGATTGTCTTGATTGTTGCCTGGGCCGCTGGAGTAATTAGCAATAAACTTGGATACCCAAGCATGCTCGGAGAGTTGGTCGCCGGAATCATTCTCGGCCCTCCGCTGTTGGGAATGCTGCCCGCCAACGACGGTCTGTTCCACCTGGCCGAGATCGGCATTTTCGTCATGATGTTCTATATCGGGATGGAAATAAATCCTGATGACATGCGCAAAAGCTCGAAACCAGCGATACTGGCGTCAATCGGCGGTTTTATCGTGCCATTTGCCGCAGGATTTGCGGTGACCTATTATTTTCTGAGTAATGGTTTGGCCGGTGACTTCGATACACTTGCGAACGATCAACGCGCGATCGTAACCGCAAGCTTGTTTGTTGGCATGGCTATTTCCGTAACCTCTCTGGCGACGAAATCCCGTATACTGCTGGACTTGGGATTACTCGACACGCGCATCGCAATGGTATTAATGGTCGGCGCCCTGCTTTCGGATACTGCGGCACTGATCGTTTTCGCTGGGGTCATGGGATTTGGGGAGACGAGTACGGTTGATTTTCAGGCTTTGGCAGTAGTTGTCCTCAAAGTCGTTTTGTTTTTCGTCGCCGCTGTTTTTGCCGGGGTCAAATTTTTTCCCGCCATTGATCGAGCCGCAAACAGACTGCCGTGGGTTCGCCAACATACCAATTTCATGCTGGTAATTTGCCTCGCCTTGACATTTGGCGAGGCGGCTCACCTGGCAGGGCTTCATAATATCATTGGCGCCTTCGTCGCCGGCATATTCATTCGCCGTTGTATTGTAGATCGGCACCAATATATCGAATTAAGTAAGACGATAAAACAATTATCCGTGGGTTTACTGGCACCGATATTTTTCATAACTGCAGGATTCGAATTCTCATTCACCGCATTTTCTCAGGAACTGGGTTTATTGGTTGCGGTCGTCACCGTAGCGATCGCCGGAAAAATCATCGGGACCATGCTTTTCTACCTGCCGTCGGGCCATGGTTGGCGCGAGGGGCTGACCATTGGCTGTGGGATGAATGGTCGCGGTGCCGTGGAGATTATTATCGCCGAAATCGGCTACCACAAGGGGTTTATCACCGCCGAAATTTTCTCTATCCTGGTATTCACTGCAATTTTTACGACGGCTTGTGTCCCTTTCAGTTTGAAGATCTGCGTCGACTGGCTGCGTCGGCATGATAACCTGGCATTTATCAACAAGCGCGAGGGTTTCCTCATATTCGGGGCTGGCCCGTTATCGCGGATGTTGGCCAAGCTGCTGGCGGCGACGAGTCCGGTCAAGCTTGTTGACGGCAATCGAGAGAACTGTGAAGCCGCAATTAAGGAAGGTTTGGATGCTCATGTCGGCAACGCACTCGACATCGATCTTCTACAGTCGCTTGATGCCGATCATATGCAGGCGACAATTGCGACGACCCAGAACCCGGAGATCAATCTGGTCGCAACGAAGCTGGCTAAGGATAACTTCATCATTCCCATGAGTTACGTCTTACTCGGCGAAGAGCGCTTTGACGAATACTCACAACAACTGCGGAAAGCCGGTTCCGACGTCCTCTATGATCAACCGGTCGAGTTGAATGACTTTGACGTTCTTCTTCGGCACGATCGCGTCCGTCTTACAGAATTCACGATTGAGCATGTGGATGATCCACGATTACAGACGACTGGGGATTCGACACGACAGAGACTGCTGTTAGCGACACATCGAAAGGGAATGACAACGCCATTTGTGAGCGTCGCTGACATTCTGTCCGGTGACCGCATTTTTTCTCTGGAAATTGATACTGCCGAGCTCACTGCAACGGAGAGCTTTACCGATCTTGTACACAACTGTGGTATTCTTGATTTCACAGAACCGCTCGATTTGGGGCAATTCTTTCAACTCGTTGCCGGGCAACTGGCAGAGAAACTGGGTATGTCCACCGAGCAGCTTGCCGTAGATCTTATGGCACGGGAAAGAGAAAGTGGAACGGTATTGGGCTCCGGCATTGCGGTGCCCCATATCCGTGTGGCGGGGAAGGGAATTTTCTCCATGCTGATTGTTCGAAGTAAGGACGGGATCTTATTTCACCACGCGATGCCCAAAGCACGGATCATATTTGTTCTCGTTAGCAGTCCCGATCAGGCAAATCGTCACTTGAGAACACTGGCCGCCGTCGCACAGATTGTGCAGTCGCCGCAGTTTGAGTCCAAATGGGACGCGGTAGAAACTGTGGATGAATTACGTAATCTGGTTCTGCGTGCGAAAAGGCGCCGTATCTAATTCAAAATGGAGAATAAACATGAAAATAAGTAATTCTTTTCCCTGTGCCAAAATTATTTTATCCATCTGTTTTCTTTCGCTCTCTCCATTACATGCTGATCAGGAAATCGGGTTGTCGGGAGGGCAGACTATTTATGTGCCTGCTTATTCGCATATTTACAGCGGCAACAAGGAAAGGCCCTTCTTATTAACGGTGACACTAAGCATCAGAAACGTTGATCCTAAGAATCGAATCAAAATCACCAGAGTAGACTATTACGAAACACAAGGGAGAGTATTAAAAAAGTTCATTGACAGACCAACGAATTTAAACCCTTTAGGATCAACACGCTATGTCATACCAGAGATAGACGAAAGCGGAGGCTCAGGTGCCAATTTTATAGTTGAATGGGAAGCGAACACGTCCGTCAATCCGCCAATTGTCGAATCTATAATGATTAGCACAAGATCCGGGCAGGGCATTTCTTTCGTTTCCCGCGGTCGCGAAATAATCTCATCAGACTAGAAACGAATGTAGAAAGCGAGGAGCGAGCCATGCTTGATCCGGCTGCCAAAGTCAAACTATCTCTATCTGGAACACTCGGTATACTTATGCCGTACGTTCGAGAACGGTTCATGGAACAGGTTAAAAGTGTGTGGTTTATCATCTTCTATCTGGTGGCATTCCAAATCTTGGTGCTACGCCTGCCGATTGTTTACGCGTTGATGATTTCCGCTGGTGTCGTGATTGTGATTCTCGGGCTCATGTTCTTTATGGAAGGACTGATGCTCGGTCTGATGCCTTTTGCCGAAGTGATTGGATCGAAGCTTCCCCAAAAATCCAAGCTACCTGTCATTCTCCTTTTCGCGTTTCTGCTCGGCATTGGTGCCACGTTTGCAGAACCGGCTATCGCCGTCCTCAAACATGCCGGCAAAGGAGTGACACCAACGGCCGCGCCACTGTTGTACAGCCTGTTGAACGACTTCTCGAACCAATTGGTATTCGCAGTCGGCACCGGTGTCGGAATCGCCGTGCTACTAGGTGTCCTGCGATTCCTGTACGGCTGGTCACTTAAACTGTTCATTGTGCCACTGGTATTAATCCTTGCAGCCCTGACATACGGTGCACATAACAACGAAGTTCTCAATCCGATCATCGGATTGGCCTGGGATTGCGGGGCTGTCACGACCGGGCCGGTAACCGTTCCGCTGGTGCTTGCGCTTGGAATCGGAGTCTGTCGTATCGTCAGCGAGGGAGATACCAACAACGCGGGGTTCGGTATAGTCACCCTGGCATCGTTATTTCCAATTATCGCAGTGATGCTATTGGGGATGTACCATTACCAAGTAAAAGACTACTACGGCGAGCGCAATTACCAGGGCGAAATGATAGAGATTGCGTCGGCAGAAAAAACGGTACACCCGAAAATCACCGGAGAGTTCACAAAGATGGACTTGAACATCTTCCGTAAAACTGGGGATATCAGCGGAGAATACACAGTCGACTACCACAGCACGGACGCGGAACTTGCAGATGGCAAATTGGTGCTGACGAATCCAGTTGTGGTCTATGAGCGCGTCGTACCGACAAGCACAGTCTCATTTACAGATACGGAGTATTGGAACCCAAAAATCAAAATATTCGAACAAATACGGGCCTCGATAGTCACCGCAGGTCAAGCGATCATTCCTCTGTGTCTATTCCTCCTAATAACCCTGAAAGTCGTGCTGCGGGAGAAGATTCCGCACGCCGATGAAATCTTTGTAGGCATTTTTTTCGCCGTATTAGGTATGGCACTACTGGGGCTCGGGATAACACTAGGGTTGACCTCACTTGGACAGCAGCTGGGAAACAACATCCCGGCGGCATTCACAACGATCGAGTTGGTTGGCCTTTCAGGATTTCAGGGCCCGCTCTATGGCGAAGGGTTGACCGGCAAGATGGTGGCTATCGCTTTTGCGTTTTTCCTCGGCTACGGTGCCACTTTGGCAGAACCTGCGCTCAGGGCTCTCGGTGTCACGGTGGAAACAATCACCGTTGGCGCATTCAAGAGATCGTTGTTGATTCAAACGGTCGCAATCGGAGTCGGCGCCGGCATCGCAATCGGAGTGGGGAAGATCGCGTATAACCTCCCCTTGGCACCAATACTACTCCCAGCATACCTATTGGCAATCGTTCTCACCGTCGTGTCGTCTGAGGAGTTTGTGAATTTCGGTTGGGATAGCGCCGGTGTTACGACTGGACCTATTACTGTGCCGCTGATCCTAGCCATGGGACTCGGTATCGGTGCCAACATCCCGGGCGTAATCGATGGCTTCGGTGTATTAGCTCTGGCCTCGGTGGCACCGATCATCGCGGTCCTTGGTGTCGGCATTGTCGTGTCTCGAGGACGAGAAAACAAACAGGCGGGCACCAGATGAGTATTACGAATTTGGAATACCAGACAAATTATTCGTTGGTCACGGCGATTCTCCCGCGGGACTCAAGGGCGGACGTACTTGAGCAGGCGATTCCCGATTACTTAAACAATGCCGTGGTAATTCACGCCCGCGGCTCGCTGGAGAGGAAACGCTGGTACGAACGCTTTTTGCCAGTCATCAACCCAGAGCAGGAAGTGGTCGAATTGATCGCACCGGACGACCAGGTAGATACGATCATGAATAATTTCGTGATCGCGGCAGGAATGAACAGACACGGTGGCAGTGCCGTCTACAGTATCTCCTGTGGCAAGGCCTTGTTTATGACCCAACTGGAACAAAAAAGACCAATCGACCCGCTGACATCATCAGACGGGACCATTCGATACAAACACGACATGGTCGGTATTTTCTGCACCACTCAGAAGGGAAAGTCGGATGCAATCATTAACGCTGCGATCGCGGAAGGTTCACCTGCACCGACGATCGTCTACGGGCAAGGTCGGGGCATTCGTGAGAAACTCGGGCTACTGCGAATTGCTATCAGCCCTGAGAAAGAGCTAGTGCGCGTCATCGTCAACAGCTACGACGCCGATCCCGTATTCAATGCTATGGTCGAGAACGGCAACCTTGATCAGCCGGGTATGGGCTTCATCTACTATATGCCTGTAAGCAAAGCGCTGGTCAACATCGCGGCAGCCTCCGCCTCTGGCAATCAATTGGCAACGCAACACCAAATAGTGAAAGCGATTGACGATATGCAAGATGGGACCTTATGGCGATCAGCGACCACCGCACAACACGGCCGAGGGATCCTGGGAAACGCCCCGAGCTTTCTGACAGACCTCACCCGTGTATCATGTGTAACAGAGCGGGGCCGCGGCGACGTTCTGGTCGAAGCTATTCTGAGCGAGGGCGTCTCCGGTGCCACTGTCGCCTATGGTCGAAAGGCCGGAGTCGATAAGCACCTTGGCAAAACAGATATCACCTTGAGCAAAGAGGTCGAGATAATTGAGATTATACTACAACCGGATCTGGTCGACCATATCGTTGATAAGTTGGTCCAGGAGGCCCGCAAAACGGGCAACGAAGATATTTATTTCTATACGAAATCAGTGCCGAAAGCGCTGACGTATTTCAACGTATAACTTCCGCCGCTGCTAACCAATTGTATCGATACACAACAACAAGAAAAACGACGAAGGTACCAAGCAATGGCGATAATCGCCAATAAGGATAATAATGCCGCCGAAAATGGACGATTTAAAACAAACCAAGACGAGTGTTCGTCGATTCTCTATTCCAGTTCTGCTTGTAACCTTGCTCGTGTCGGGTTGTGGCAAATCCGACGATTTACTAAACCTGCCGCCGCAGAATCTCGAAATCTGCTGCTTTGGTGACAGTTTGGTTTTCGGAACAGGTGCTGCAAGTTCCGAAGAAAACTATCCGTCGTACCTGGCAGAGATACTGAATCGCGACGTTACAGAATGGGGAACTCCCGGAGATACAACCGCACAGGCACTGGCCAAGTGCGATCGTTTTGCGGACGCAAAATTCGGGATAGTTATCGTCACCATCGGGGGAAACGACATTCTAAAAAGAGTTCGATGGCCGGAGACTGAAAAGAATTTGATCGCAATCCTTGAGAAGGTCCAGGCATCTGGCGCAGTCGTCGTATTCACGGGCGTAACAGGCCCGTTGAATCCAACGCGTGATAAGCTCTACGGCAAAATTTGCAGGGCAATGGGGGTATTGTACATCTCCGAGATACTTGATGGCATCAAGGGCAATCCAGATCTATCCGCCGATGCCGTCCATCCCAATAGCAAAGGCTATAAGATCATGGCTGAACGCGTCGCAACAGCGCTGAGAGATGCTAAGCTCGTGGAATAAAGTCAGGACACTGCGGCGACTTCGGGGAGCACGCCCAAGTTCAGGTGTGCGCGGCATCGATAACCGGTAAGTTGACGCGCGAGATTCTGGTCCTCGCAGACGGGTGGACTGGCGCCCTATTGAATCGCTAGAAATAGAATTTCAAACCGATTGCAGTGCCGTTCACTTCCACACCATCGACGCTGATAAAGCTGATATACTCGACAGATAGGGCAATATCATCCTCATGCACGAGATACTCGCCCCCGATACCCATAGAGAAATCCGTCTCATTACCGATAATGGATTTGCCGGACGCCGATGCATCGAAATCACCCGTTGTAACGCCGGCAAGCGCGTATAGTCGGAAACTATTAGTGATAGGTATCATCCCAACCGCGTAGAGACCGAAAAACGTGCCAATATCGACGTCGAATTTCGTTCCCGGAGCGTCAACGGTGTCATCCGTAATACCAGTGCCTACATGGGCTTGGACCGCAAAATACTCGCCTATATCAACCCCCAATTTCAATCTTGCCGACCCCAGGTGACCGTTATTAGATCCGAGTCCCTCAATTTTAGTAAATACATAGTCAACGCCAATGGAAGGAAATAGATCTACCGATTGCCCGTGTGTACTGATTGCAAGAAATGAGATTAATAGTACGAGTTTTTTCATATTCAGGTACCTCCGCTATTTCAAATTAGTGTCCGCGTTCGAATTTATTTGCCCGGCCTTGTCATCCTGCAGGCAGTACAATTTTGGTTCCCATGGACGGAATCCGCTCGTGCGGTCCGCATAAGCGGACTCCGAGAATACGGAGAGACGACTTTTAACTTATCGCCTAACGGATTCCGAACGGTATGTTCGAAAACTCAATGAGGACGGGTATACAATAGTTTCAGGTTACTGATTAAGTATTGAATCGCTCCAACTGGGGAGCCTTGATGAGGATAGACTATACCGTTATCTCAACGACTGTTCTAATTTAAAGGACCATTTTGAACTTCTTTTTCAACCAAAATTTTGACGGTCAGCATAATTTGTATCAGTCTACGTTCTCATTTTTTGAACGGGCAACTTGCGTTAACGAGATCTGAAGCTGCAGCCGTTCAAAAAACTCCATCCAACATAGACTGCCAACAGGCCGAAAACTACGAACCCGATGATCCATGCGATCCTTGCCGGCGGTCTGAAACACGTTTTCCGCAGGAGTCGCCGAATCGTATCGACCCGCAAAAATCGGACCTCTCCCCCTGGTTTCGGCTCCCGGGTGAAGAGCAACCCCATATGATATGACAAACGCATCTGCCCATTGATGGCCCAACCGCAGGCCTCCAGAAAGACACTTAAATTACGATTCCGCAACTTGATTATTGAGATCACGATAACCGGTATAAAGATCACCGCAGCAATGCCACCGACAACCGTGAACATATCGAAAACCGTAACCTTCTGCAGCGTCTTCGTAATGAATGCAAAAGCGCTTCCGAGTGCCGCAAAGGCGACGCTGCCGCCGATCATTAATTCCTGCAGATTTCCCCCTTCCTTATCCGGCGCTGTCTTGTTAGCGTCCTCAGACGCCAAAGATTCCTCCGCGGTCTGAATGCCGGTTGCAAGTTGTTTTTCGATTGCCTTGTACCGCGTGGAACCGAATCTTTCCATTTGCGATTTCAGGAATTCGCCCAATTGAACGAACGGTTTTCTGATAGCTTCGCCAAGTGAAACCGGGTTGGCGACGAAATCGACAACCGTGGCGTCCCATTCCAGTCGATCCGGCGTAAAAAAAACACCGGCTTTGCCCACGAACAGGCGAGTCATGGACCCGGAGGTGACCGCGGCGGCGACCTCCATGGATTCAGTGCTTTCACCGATCCGACGTTCGATATTGAGATACATCACGCAAATATTGCTTTGCTCAACGATCTTCTTGTGTGTTGCCCGGTCCTTTACTTTCATCGTCAGATCGAATTGGCGCCCGTCAATGATCAGTGCCCCGGTCTGTATGAGGGACGGAGACGCAGGATCGAATAACTGGGAAAACGAAACGAAATTGTTCGCAAATTCCGTAAACCATCTGTGATAGAGGAGAAGGCGTTCAACCTGTTTGACCAACTTTAATTCGTCGGCAACTGCCGCATCGTCGCGAATGATCCCGGCGAGTTGGTCGGGCAACCCGCCGTCAAGATGCTCTTTAAGCCGCTGCTCTCCGATCTCTTCAATGGCCCCGCCGGGTTTTCTCGACAGCCAGTCGCCGTACCCGGATAGTTTGGTCAGGATCGATTCCCATTCGTTTCGGGTTATGGACATATCATCGTCATTCTTGCCGAGCTGCCGGAAGATGACCTCTCGCAACTCGACCATAGCAGCTCGGAATTCGGGATTGATACGCTCGTCGATAATCAATATTTCATCTGCCTGCGGCGGTCGCAGAAATTCATGACTGAGCGGCGATTCCCGACAGAATTCACGCCCGCTGTTCTCGTTCACCTCCACTCCGGGAGCTCGCCGGTCCGGGGGGAGATTCGCGCTTATCAGCCAGCATCGATCGAAGAATTCATCGACCTTAGATCGAACCGCACTCACGACCCGATAGATCTCGGGCGTGTCGGCGCCGAAGCCCATAATTGCGGACTCCGGACATCCATCTGGAATGATCGCTTCATCCCGCCAGGCTAGATAGGCGTCGGCATTTGTGAGAAAGGCCTTCAACTGTTCATCCCCCACCCCGGGATTGCCCCCGGCATCTTTGACCCCGCCGATCGCGGCGATGATATCATTGATAAATCCGGTGAGCGCGGCATCATCGACTGAAGCCGGAGGAATGATACCGTCGCCGTTACAGGTACCGGATGATACAATACGCTGCCGGTTACGAACCTGTTTAAGAGTGATTTCAGTCGCGTCGGGAAGGCCGATATTGGTAAGAATCCGTTTTGCCGCGTTCGTTAGCGCGACGCCTTCGTCGTGACTGGTATCGATCCAATCCAACGGCAGAGCATCGAGTCCTTCTCCAAGATGAGATCGGTCCGAAAGCATTTCGAACAGCCACTTCTGAGCCTGCTTAACCTCGCTGCTGCGGATACGGTCATTGCGATCGACGTCGAGATAGGTTAGGAATGCCGGATCGCAGGAAAAACTGTAGCAGGGCGCTGACGTTGCCATCCAATGAACTTCGTCAAGATCGCGGATATGCTGCAGATCCTTCGGGGAATCGATGACGAGTTGGTAATCGCCGCCAAGCTTTTGCAATGTCATTTCGGATGTATTCATAATTTAGACTGCAAGCAGTAAATTTTTGGATTCTGCTGGACAGCAGTATTTGTTTAGCGAGTTATTGGAGTTCGCGACTGCGTGGGCGCGAACTCCAACATACGCCTTGAACGTGTCTCGTTGTCACACCATGAATTTAGCAGGCGACGCGCGAGAATCAATATGACTGAATTCCCGCTATTTAGTTCTTGTTCGAAAAGGGTTCTACCCGAAATTTATTAGTCAAATTCACTGACGAATTTCTGAATTCTCCGATGACTTTGCACTATTCGGTATGGATTACTTGCGGTTGTCCCTGAGTAGGATAGACATTCCTGTCTGTCCAATCGATGCGGTCTGCCTGGACAGACAAGAATGTCTATCCTACTACCTTTTCGGAAAGGACTCGGGATCGTCACTAGGAGCCTGTCGGTCTTTAGCCGAATCGACTGCGAAAATGCTAAATTATCTCATTTTCTCCCGATATTTCGTTGAATATGTCCAATATTCGCCTTATTTCGCGGAAAAATGGGCTCAATTTATCTATTTTCTCGCTACGATCCCTAAACTCCTAGTGACGATATAAAACGTGAACTCAGAGGTTTCGCTGGGCGCTGGAGTGAAGCGGATGAGAAGGAATTTTCTAAAGGCGTCGATGACGAAATCCCGCGTTAGACTGCAAGCAGTCTAACGTCAGTTTTTATGAGATAATAGTAAATTGAATTGACAATCTCCCGACTCCCTGGGATTCGCCAGTACAGATCCGCGCGGATTTCTAGGAAACTCACCCGTGATGCTGTTTTCGACGAAGTACAGCGCACCCCGGAACTCTTGTCGTACCTGCAACAGATCGTCGACGGCAATCCCGCCGGAATGGGCAGGCTACCGTTGCCTCCCGATTGCGGTTGCCTTCCGACAATAAAGGTTACGTTCCCGTACATCGAACGTAAACAAACTTCACGCAACAGTGGGATTTCCCGTTCGCGGAGAAATTAAAATCGAAGGCGACTTTTTTCTTCACCAAAGATATGTTGCATATACCGCGACTTCTCCCTGCCCGAAACGCGTCACGACTCCGATCATGGTCGTCCACACTCTTCCAATGCCTGGCTCCCCGCAAATCACAGACACCGATCGCTCTCCAATAGAAATCATAGATCTTCATATATATCTAATTACAAACCTTTTATGACTCTGTCAAAAGGACTCCCTCCGGCACGGCATTGAGAGACCTTCCCCGTGATAAAGAATTTAGAATGGACCGTAAAAGTATGCGAAAACAGTGGACAGGAGCTGTTTTAATGGAAGGCTACATGCGAAATCGTCAGGGAAAAATAACGACCGGCCGGCTCCTGAAATGACAGGTTGGCACGAAATATGCTCGGAAATCATAGTGAGTAATCGAGAAATTTCAAAGAAAGGTGTTGTTATGAAACAGAATCTGATGCGGCGTACCGGTGTCAAACAGATTGTGCCCCCCCCGGCGTTAATATTTGACTATTCAACGGCGAACCGAAAGGTCGCCTTTGGCCTCGGGAAATCTGCAAGGCAGAGACGCGTAAGCTCATCCGATGAGTGTACACGACGCAACCAAACGGAGATCCCCTCAATAGCCGTTGCGCGCCAAATCACCGTAAGCTAATCGCCGGTATGCGCTAATGAACTAACCCGCCGCAAAGCAGACGGGAAATCTGCTTTGGAAATAGTTTTGATATCGCGGTAAAATGCGGGAAATGAATCCCCGCTATGTGGGTTTAAATTCCGGTATCTCGACCATCACTCGCTGTGGTTGGTCTCGCCAGCCGCCCGGCTCACTTCGCTCAGTTCCCTGCGGCACCTAAGGGTGCCCCAAGCTCTCTCTTCGCGTATCTCCTCGCATCAACCCCGCGGCCTTCCGCCGTCGACGAAGTGGCTATAGCGGGACAGGCCTGGGCCATCCTCCGCAGGAGGACTCTAACCATCCGGCTACGCTGTCTGAGCTACGCCGAGACAAGACTGAGCTATAAGTATTCAGGAAAGTATTTAATACCGCCGTCGACGATTTCACTTCTAACCCGAAAATCTGAACCGTTTTCGCAATATTTTTCACGCTTTATCGCGTCGGCTCGTGATCGAAACTGCTCCCAGTGAACAACGACAGGTCTCTTCATCTGGCGCGTCCACCGACGCTTACCGTCGCGATGACGATAGTAACGAAGGATTAAGTGGTCCGTGTGGCCGACGTAAGACTTCTCGATAACTGGACAATAGAGGATATAGACGAAATATGACGAAGACATTAAGAGAAATGGGCTGGAAGACGGGATTCGAACCCGCGGCCTCCTGGGCCATCCTCCGCAGGAGGACTCTAACCAACTGAGCCATGGGTAAGACCGAAATCTCGTATTGATTCGGTAACAATCCGTCTTCGCTCTTCGAATCCGATCCCTGTCTTAAGAAATTTTTCGCGCTTCATGGCGTCGGATCGATTCGAAAACAA
>JAJFLP010000068.1 GCA_021772635.1 Verrucomicrobiota bacterium
TGACACACTAAAGTGTGAACTCTCCGCACGAGCGGAGTCGCGGCCATCCGGACCAACGAGCACTTCAGCATACCAGCGAATTCGTGTTGCAGTGATCGCTGTTGGAGTTCGCGCTTTAGCGTGTCGTATCTAAAGTTTCCTTTTATATTAACAGATCAGTCAGTTGACGGATCGGCGGATTGCTCCTACACAATCATATTGAAGTCGTCTACGCACAAGCAGTCCGGACAGCCGTCCCGCACCAGCTTGGATCCCGTGAGTGCAGGACGACTCTTTCTGCTTATGCGGAGAGTCCGGCTATACTTCCCCAAATTGTACTGCTTTCAGTAGACATGATACCGGTAGTTTAGTAGATCAATGTACACAGGAAGCAATATGGGATCAAACTTAATCAGGCGTTTCATCGCCATCGATACGTCAAGACTGCTAAAGATCAAGATCGGACGCGTCTCCGGAACAAGATAGAATTCGAATACTCGCCGACCGCCAAACGTTGCGTCTCGACATCAGGATCAGGTACTGCAGTTTGCAGGAGATTGATTACTGTGAATCGATGTAACATATTTACATTTTCATTCCGCCCGTTCATCGGCAGTTCTTTTCGCGGATCTTCGACTGAAATCAATTACCTCGGGGCAAGCCCACAAGGTATGAAAGACTCTTAGAGCTTTGGACAGAAGAACGGGGAATTAAACCCACTGGTGGGAATAAAAATATGATTAAGAAATTTACCTTACGACTACAGAGTCTGGACCGCTTTCTTCAGAAAGAATTATGGCTGGTCGACCTCGATAAACTTCCCTGGCTAAAACGCCGCGCCTACGAATTTCTAAAAGTTATAGTAATTATCATCCGCGGTCTCTATCGCGATAGATGTGTGACTGAGGCATCCGCCCTCACATTTGTAACACTGGTATCGTTTGTCCCCTTGCTCGCCTTTATATTTTCGATCGCAAAAGGACTTAATGCACAGGATGTCCTCGAGAGATCAATTCGTGAATATTTGATGGCGACGCCGCATCAGGTCGAGACGTTTTCCAGGCACCTTTTTGAACTGGTCAACAATACCAACTTTACAGCCTTGGGACTTATCGGACTTCTGGTGGTTATCTGGTCAGTTCACCAGGTTCTGGGAACCCTGGAGAAAACCTTCAATATCATCTGGGGTTTAGAAACGGGTAGGACGTTCGCAAGAAAAGCGTCAGATTATTTGTTAGTTTTTCTCGTGATCCCAACGCTTGTTGTTACCAGTTCCGCATTTATCGCCTTGTCAAGTGATCGGGTCAACGCCATTCTTGCGCGACGATTCGGTGAATTTCTCGTTATTTACGAGTACGTCTTCGAGCTTAGTGGTGTCGCGGGTATTATTATCGCGTTCTCATTCCTATATAGCTTTATTCCGAATACGAAAGTACGGCTGGTGCCGGCGCTCATCGGTGGACTCACTGCGGGTATATTGTGGTACCTCGTTCAATTCGCGTTCATACGTATTCACGTAGGTGTAACGAGTTATAACGCGATCTATGGTGCATTCGCCGCTATTCCCGTTTTTCTTATCTGGATGTATGTCAACTGGCTGGTCGTATTGATCGGTGCCGAAGTCAGTTTTGCTTTTCAAAATTACCGGAATTACTACGAAATATCAAAGGGTAGTGACATTTCGTTCTCCAATCGTTTTCGGCTCGCGTGTCTGATTGTTTACGAAATTTGCCGGAATTTTGACTGTGGAAACGGGCCATGGGGCGCAGGTAACACATTCACAGATGATAATATCGCGCCTGCAGTCGCAGTTCGAGATATCCTGTCACAATTGGCTGAAGAACGTGTAATCATTGGTGTTGAAAACAACAAATTCGTCCCCGGAGCGCCGACAGAATTAATTAGGCTCGATCAAATTTTTATTGCGATCTGGAAACACCCTGACAACAAGCTGTCGGCATTGGAAAATATGCGTGATCGCGCCATCATCGATCACTTGGAACGTGAAGAAAAGTCATTTATTACTCAACTCGCAAATACGTCCGTAGCTTCTTTTCTGAAAAATGATAAGATGCTGAACGATTCATAGCGGAAAATATCGATCTCGGTCGCATCCGGAACGAAATGTCCGCTTATTTCAGGCTAACCCTGCTCCACAGCTTTTATATCTGTGCGCAAAATATTACGGTTTCGGGCTGCCGCCTTCACTACATAGTATCCGACAGATACACCGATAACGACGCTCGAAATACCGAATAACATTTGCGGTGTCACTTCCTTGTAATCGAGTATGATAATCTTTCGGGAGACCGCAACCAATGCGACCAATAAAATCACTTCCACGTGGATGATGTTCTCTTCCAGGGAGACCTTAATCGACTCCACTAATTCGAGACCTACGACGATCATAAGAAAGAACCCAAAAATTTCCAGCAATGCCTTGCGGCTTAGCAGTAACGCAGGCGGTTTAAGTACCTGCTCCACGAATATGAAACCCAATTCCACAGTTGCGATTATAATGGTGGCCATCATTAACAGCAAAAGGACATAAATTATCCCGACTTGAAAATATCTAATTATTCTCATGATGACAGAACGATTCTTATTTGTGCAACATTCACGCTTCGAAGGGGTTAGTTGCGATTTTTGTATACCGAACGTCGTCGGGTTTTCGACCAGGCGTCGTCCGTGTAACTTCCGCCGTTGTCAGGGGCAGCTAGTGCCTCTGCTGAAGCTATGGCGCTCTCGCGAAAGCGGATGGCGTGACATGATGCCGGTTAAATATCGTTTCCGCCGCGGCGGATTTCGCTAGGCTCAACAAAGATCTTACGCAATTATTTAAAGTCGTCCAGGAATTCGACTGCTTGCAGTTTAAATCTCTATCGGCGAAGTAAAATAATCCGGTTTTATCGCTAATAATGAACAATTAATGTTATGTATGATCTTCTCTGCCGTATTACCAATAAGGTATCCTTGAACACCGGACCGACCAAGCGTTCCCATGATAAACAGGTCGATATTCTGGCTCCGCGCTACTTCCGCTGCATTGACGCCGACGTCACCTTTGAGTATGTGAAGATTAGATCTCGGCAATTGTAAATCTTGCTCGTTAAGAAAATCTTCGAGTTTTGCCTCAACAGCGGCACGAGCCGCGCCGATAATCTCATCGAAATCCCCTTCTTTCAGCCCCGCTCGGGGTGACCGAAGCAACCGTTCGCCGTAGATCGACCAACAGTATAAGACATGTAAATCGGCGCTATCGCATTCGGCAAGTGACGTTCCAAGCTGCAACAGTTTCCGATTAAGCGATTGTTCAGCTTCATCGATTGCGCCGATATCGACTGCGACCAAAATCCGGCGAAAATCGGGGTTCGACTGGGAGTGGAAAACCCAAACCGGGCACGGGCATTTTCGCAACAAGTGCATCGCCAATGACCCGAAATTAGATGGCTGACCATCCTTATGTGTATTGTTCGTAATCATTAACAGGTCGTGCTTATTGCGAATTACTTCCTTGCACAACGTGACAAATGCGCGGCCCGTCAAGGTCTCACGGTTAACGGATATCGGAGAATCCGAGTATCTATCCAGGAGTCGTGCCAGAAGGTCTTCCTGGTGATCACATAGCAGGCGTTGTAAATTAATATCTAGTTTCTTCTCAAAAATCTCATTGAATCCGCGGGGCGGTTCGTCAATAATACCGACGACTTTTAGTTCTGAATTATTTCGTTCAGCGAGACTCATCGCTCTCGCGATCAATGGTTTATCGAGATGATCGTCGTGTACGAAGACTAAAATATTCTTAAATCTCTTCATCTTTCATTACGGCCTTTTTTACATTATTCGCAATTATAATTCCACAGTTGTAGACAACACGCGATCAAATGTCACTTCCCGCGGCCGCCACACTATTTATCTTAACTGTTAGTCGAGGGAGTTCGCAGGAAATTTCAATATCTCCAAAGGAATGAACGATAACGGAATACTATAGCCTGAGGCAAGTCAAAAAAACATAAAGCCTCTGAATTCGCATAGGTTTTATACATGCTCGCAGTAGAAAGTTCATGCATGGATCAGGCTAGCCTGATCCATGCATGAATTTCGTCACGAGAGCTTGCAGTGCGTTTGAGATCAATAAGTTACGAAGGTTTCAAGGCTGAAGGAATAGCGAGCTATTTCAAAGTTTTGGGTTCTTTGTAAGTCATTTAGGCCATGTGCAATGCGTGCTCGCAGTAGAAAGTTCATGCATAGATTAGGCTAGCCACCTTACCACAATTAAAAATCCCTGAAAGGACACCTGAAAATGCTGATTTTGTTATCAATCGTCTTTCTAACCTTATTTATCTCTGCAAACTGTTCACTGTACGAAGCGGTTCTGTATTCCACACGAATGGGAACTCTGGAGGCCGCAAAGAAACGAAAAGATAAACGCTCGAAGCTGGCAACTTTATTCATTCAACTCAAGAAGAATATTTCGACGCCGATAGCGGCAATTCTAATCACTAATACACTCGCAAATACAACTGGGGCGACCATTGCCGGTATATACGCATCCAAGGTCTTGAGTCCTGCCGCGCTTCCGATATTCTCGCTTCTATTTACCCTGGGCATACTTCTTTTGTCTGAGATTTTACCCAAAAATATCGGGGCTGTTCACTGGCGCATCCTCTGGCCTTGGATCGTACACCTTATCCGGTTATTAAATCTCGTGCTTTCACCCCTTATTTTTCTTACCGAGAAATTTTCACAATTATTCATTAAAGGATACAAAGCTGCGACGATAACAGAAGACGAAATCTTAGCGATGGTACATGTCGGCGCCAGAGAAGGTGAAATTACACAGGCGGAAAGCCGGATGGTCCACAGCATGATCGAATTGGAAAATAAGACGGTTCATGAAGTCATGACTCCGCGCAATGTGATGAGCGCGAAAGATATCAATTCGTCGCTGCACGATTTTTTAAGACCGGGAAATGAGAAGGTTTTTACCAGACAGCCTGTGTGGGCGGATAATAGCGAAAATATTCTTGGGTATGTAAACATTAAGGACATCATCGCCAAAATCAGTGATAAGGAAAATAACGTGGACTTGAGTTCGTATATACGGCCGATATCGTTTATTCCAGACTCAATGAACTGTTTGACGCTTTTGACCAATTTTCTTAAACACCGGAAACATATAGCGATGGTAGTCGACGATTACGAAAGTATTTCAGGAATCATAACACTTGAAGATTTGATAGAAGCCGTAATCGGCAGGGAAATTGTTGATGAAACGGATAAGACTGTCGACCTGCAAAAAACTGCCCGTGAAACACAGCATAAGCGAGGAATCTAACCCAGGATGATTAACGAACTGACCACGAAAATATTTACGACTGCCGAAGCCTTGACGGACGATGACATTGAGCACGGAATTAAACGTTTTACCGCAGACGGGGTGTGCTCCATTACGATGGTGTCTCTGCAGGGAGGTGCCATTCTGTCTGCATTCGCGGTCGCAATGGGAGCGACGAACTACGAAATCGGACTAATCGCAACAATCGGCATGATCGGTCAACTCATGATATTTCCTGGTATTTTTCTTGTGAATTTGGTGCCGAAACGTAAAGCGATAAACTTTATCTGCGCCGGAATATCGCGGATCGTATGGGTCCCTGTCATTTTGATGCCTCTACTATTTATCGATAAGGGGGTCAGTTTCTTGCTGCTATGGCTTCTGATTTCAGCAATATTCGGGGCCTTGCCCGGAGCCGCATGGAATTCCTGGTTACGTGAAATCCTTCCCACCCACCGTCTCGGAGCAATTATCGCCCGGCGGTCACAGCGGGGCACGATTATTTCGATACTCTGCGTATTAATCAGCGGTTACGTTATCGATATCTGGGCGGTAAAGTTTCCGTCGGAACCGAATCTGATCTACTCTATACTTTTTTTGGTGGGGCTCCTCTTCGGAATTCGCGGGCTATTCCACTTGGCCGAAATCCCCGAAGCGTCCATGAAGATTGATAAGGAGGTCTCTATATGGGCGCAACTGAAAACACCGTTTCAGGACAAAAATTTCTTCCAACTTTTAAAATTCTCTGCGGTGTGGAATATCGCCATCAATCTGGCCGGTCCGTTCTTCGTCGTATACATGTTGACACGGATCGGGTTATCGGTGTTTTGGGTGACTATTCTATCTGTCACAAGCCAGTTGGCCAGTATTCTTTTCGTACGTATCTGGGGGCGGCTTGCCGATAGGTATTCGAATAAATCGGTATTATCGTTAAGCGGATTCCTATTTCTTATCTCGGTTGTCGCGTGGTGTTTTACGACGTTACCGGAACGGCATGCGTTGACAATTCCAATGTTGATCGTGATCCACATTTTCAGCGGCGCGTCCCTCGCCGGTGTGAATCTCGGGGTAACCAATATTTCATTGAAATTATCGCCCCATAATCAAGCGCATATTTATGTGGCCATATTCGCGACGGTCAGCGCTTTGGCGGGAATGGGGGCACCGTTAATCGGCGGTGCGATGGCCGATTTTTTCCAGGTCCGTGAGCTATCGATCAACATTAACTGGCTTTCGCCGACGGAAAGCCTTTCTGTTTCGGCAATTAATTTTCGTGCTTTAGATTTTATTTTCGTGTTAGCATTTGCGGTCGGATTATTCGCGCGCAGATTTTTGTCAAGCGTTAGGGAGGAGGGAGAAGCGGATGACGACGCAATCCTCGACCAGTTGATTATCGAGATGGCCAATCCGCTTCGGTCGGTATCATCTCTAACCGGTATGCGGCGAATCGTTCATATGCCGGCTTCATTGTACAGAAAAATTCGCTCAGGGGGGTCGGAGGAAGTGTCGGATTGATCCCCCCAGTGGGTTTAATTTCCCGTTCTGCTGTCCCGCACGAACGTATACTGCAACCAGTACGATTTTCGGTCCGTATGGACTCCGAGAATGCGGAGAGACAACTTCAAACGAAGTACGTAAGAGGTATCGAACGATTATTCGTCCCGCATGCGGGATGAAGGCGTTCGGTATAGTAAAGCTCTAAGAGTCTTTCATTCCTCGCGGGTTTGCCTGATCTATGCATGAATTTCGTCACGAGAGTTCGTGCATAGATTAGGCAAGCCCCGAGGCAGTTCGATTGATCAGAAGGCGAAAATCGCGGAAATCGCCCAATTCGTGGCCAAGATCTACGTCATTGAGTTGCATCCGACCAGCCGGTGAGTTAGACTGGATTTGGACCAATGTCACTAAGTTAAGGAAATGAGGGGGGGCAGGGTATATGTTGGTCCGGGCCAACGGCCCCGAATACATACGAATCCTTAACTTAGTGACATTGGGATTTGGAAAGGGCTTACGATTATGAGTACGAGCACGAAGAAAATCCAACGAAAAGTTCGCTGGAATCGGGGCTGGATTGCCGGTCCCGCAAAAGCGTGGATTTCGTCAGAACCTGGCGCTTGTCCTGCGATGACTCGTGATTGACTATACTGCAAACAGTACAATTTTGGAAGACTTTTAACTTAACACCTAAGATCTATGTTGAGCCTAGCGAAATCCGCCGCGGCGGAAACGGTATTTTCGAAAACCCAATGACGATGGGTATACCCGGGGGAATTCGGATATTTCCTCGAATAGCCGTCGTCCAAGCAACGCCCCCCGTAGTCACGGTGGACGTAGACAGGTGGCATCTGCCTTCGTCCCGATTTTACGGGAGATCGGGACTACGGCGAGACATGATGGCCGGTTAAATAACGCGAAGGCAATCAGTGTACAGAAATAACAGCAATAATAGATGTGATAGGAATGAAACCTATGCAAAAGATAAAACTGGTAGTAGCAGTGGTGGCTGCGGTGATTACACTGATCATTGTACTACAGAATACCGAACCGGTTGTAACCCGGGTATTATTCGCTACGATTGAGATGCCGAGAGCTGTGTTATTGTTCGGAACCAGCGCCGTGGGATTTCTCATGGGCGTTTTGGTTTCAATGCATTTGTCCGGGAAATGACCACCCAATAGCCGCATTCAGTCCCGCGGGGAGAGTGCTTGGACTTAATCCCACCAGTGGGTTTAATTCCCCGACGGTTGACGTGTACCCTGGAGCACTCTCCGTTGGAACTTAAACCGGTTTGAGGCTGTTTTTAATGTAGGAGGCAGCTCCCGCTGGCGATCTTATTTATTTTGGTATCGTTTCCCAAATAATCGTTATCGCCTGCGGGAGCAGCCTCCTACATTCACATGATCAAAGTTTCCTTTT
>JAJFLP010000069.1 GCA_021772635.1 Verrucomicrobiota bacterium
ATCTTGAGGTCACGACAGCGACGAGTACGGTTGGATCCATCGGGGAGCGTCTTGAGATAGACGGAACGACGTTAAATGTTGAGACGGACGGCGGCAGTATCTACATGGAAGACACGACGGGCGGGATCTCAATCGGTCTGATGACGGCGTTACATGCAGCAGGCAGTGTTATCGACTTACTTGCGACTGACGGTAGTATCCTGGATGCGTCTTCGGGCGACAGTACAGCGGACATAATCGGCGAAACAATAAATCTTGAGGTCACGACAGCGACGAGTACGGTTGGATCCATCGGGGAGCGTCTTGAGATAGACGGAACGACGTTAAATGTTGAGACGGACGGCGGCAGTATCTACATGGAAGACACGACGGGCGGGATCTCAATCGGTCTGGTGACGGCGTTACATGCGGCAGGCAGTGTTATCGACCTACTTGCGACTGACGGTAGTATCCTGGACGCGTCTTCGGGCGACAGTACAGCGGACATAATCGGCGAAACGATAAATCTTGAGGTCACGACGGCGACGAGTACGGTTGGATCCATCGGGGAGCGTCTTGAGATAGACGGAACGACGTTAAATGTTGAGACGGACGGCGGCAGTATCTACATGGAAGACACGACGGGTGGTGTAGCACTGGGATTAGTGACGACGTTACATGCGGCAGGCAGTGTCGTCGACTTACTTGCGACAACCGGCAGCATAACGGATGCGGCGACGGGAGACAATACAGCCGATGTTATTGGTGAAACGATCAACTTGGCCGTAACTGGCACCACGAGCACTATTGGGCAAGGGGCGCAAGTGTTAGAAGTTGACGCTGGCACACTCAAGAACGTGAGCACGGCTGGCGGGGGTATCTGGTTGAACGACACGGCAGGTGGTGTATTTGTTGATTTAATTACGACGACCGGTGCAGCTGGCAGTGTCGTAAGTTTAACCGCAACAAACGGAAGTATCCTCGAGTCCTCGGATTCAGACGCGGATATTTTCGCCGAAACGATTAATTTAGTGGTTACGGGTGTCTCCAGTACGATCGGTTCGAGCGTGGAAACCCTGGAAATAGACGGAGTGAACCTCAATGCAACTACCGCAGGCGGAGGTATCTGGTTGAATGACACGGCTGGCGGTGTCTCGGTCGATCTCATAACAACGACCGGCGCGGTTGGCAGCATCGTGAGCTTAACGGCTACCGGCGGCAGTATCGTCGAGTCAGGGTCCGATCCAGATAATGACATTGTCACGGACATTTTGAATTTGGCTGTTACCGGAGGAGCCAGTACGATCGGTACCTCGAGCGAGTGGCTCGAAATCGATGTAAATACGATTACTGCGAATACAGCCGGTGGAAGTATTTATCTGACGAACACCGCTGGTAACGTTTTCGTTAATCTTATTTCAACCGGTGGTGCTTCTGATAGCGTCGTTAGTTTTACTGCTGAAGACGGCAGCTTGCTCGATGCATCATCGGGGGACGCGGACGCAGATATAGTCGGGGGTACGCTGAATATCGTCGTAACCGGTGCTGCAAGTACGATCGGGATCGAGACCGAGCCACTTGAAATTAATGCTAATACGCTGAACGCGAGTACCGGTGGCGGCAGTATATATCTAATCGATACGGCGGGCGGTATCTCGGTTGATCTGCTTACGACCGGGGGAGAAGTGGGTAGCGTAATTACCCTCAAAGCTCTGAACGGCAGTATTTTGGAGGCGTCGCCGTCAGACGTTGATACCGATATTTACGCAGAAACAGTCAACCTGACTGTTACCGGCAAGGTCAGTACGATTGGGACTGAGAATGAAAAGATAGAGATTCTCGCTGGTAATATAAACTTTGGAACAGATGGTGGTCGCAGTTTCGTTAATGACAGCGCAGACGTAGGTCCGCCAACCGGGGGCGGTGGGGGCGGTAGCTCCAACCCGTTTTCTCCAAGTCCTCAGGGCCCCGCGGTTACTGTTACGGGCACCGGGACCGGACCAGCAGTTATAATAATCGGTAATAAAGTTGTCGGTGGTGCGGAAATCGACGCTTTCCGCCAGGCAGAATCGGCATTGCAAGGACTTGGCGCGCTCGGCAGCGACGGCATCATTCTAAATCTAAGCTTATTAAACTTTTTCCTCGATAATCTAGGGGCATTGATCTCTGCGACGGGAGAATAGATCGAATTCGCTGAGACGGTATTTCCACTCATCGTTGAAACGCGACCGACCTGATCTGGCTTAGTAGCGTCTCCATCTTCCGCGCCGCTTTTTGAATGTCGTCGACAGGGATCTTATAAACTTTATTCTCATTCGCATGACCGTTTGCGACAAGCTCCGTGGTGCCAATTACGATATACGGTTTGCCGTCAGCGATCGTTTCGATCACTATTGAGATGATTTCACTTCCCTTGATATATGTAACCTTTTCTGCATCGCCGCCGAATTTGTAAATCTTCGATCCTCTAGACTCAACAATTTTCACGAAGCCGTTCTTCTCCTGATACTTCACTACCTGGGCAGAGGCAGTATAGCCGAAGATGACGAATAAAATGCATAGCGTTGCTCTCATGTTGTCTCCCTTTTTTGTTGGCTCAGCCAGTTAGCGTTTCGACTGTGCGTAAGTTAAAAAGCACTTCTGGGTGATGGTTTATTGCTTACGCGTGATGGCCGGTGGTCAGTTACAACGTACTAATCCCAAATCCAGCGAACGTTTCGTTGGATTTTCTTCGTAATAGCACTCGCAATATCTCTCAAATTTCACCTCGAAAAACCAGAAAGATTACGATTACGAGTAAGGGTAAGATTGCGAATGGGAACGTTCGCTTATTTTACCACTAATTACTTGATGCTACTTTCTGCTCATTGTTTACTGACGGCCTATGGGGGATATTGTTTGCTACTTACCCGTTACTTGATGTATAGATCAGGCTAGTTTGCGAAAACTTTCGAGTCGATCGCTAACGGATTGAAACCAACAATGTGGAAGTAACGCCACGCCGTGGTGATTAAAGCGGGGATCTTTTCGGCCTGCGTATCGACCGTCTCAGCTTTACCAACATAATTGTCGCTGAAAGTTTGGAACCCGCCGGAGTGATCTTGTTTTAGCGACATGGCGTGGAATAGAGAATCCGAAAACTCTTTTAACTGTGGATCTCCATTTCCTATGTAGTCGATATACGTGCATGCGAAAGCCAACTGCGCGGTGCCCTCAAGCCAGACACCAGAATCGCCTTCGAACCAGACCCCGCCTTGAACTGTATCGTGACAATTGAATTGATCCCCATCCATCAGGTTCGAACGGACGTATTCTAAGGCGCGGAATATGTCGAAATTAGAGCCCTGAGCGAACGCGAGATTCATCCATGTTTGGGCGTCTAAAGATACAGGGCTTTCTACTGGCGTCACGGCCGTACCGGTAATTTTCGCTGCCGTGCGGAACACCCCCATATCCGAGTCCCATAAATACTGGATGACGAACTTTTTTATTCCTGCGGCGGCTTTTTCATACTCGCCCGTTCGCTCGAGTTCCGGTAATAACGACACCAGTTTCAACGCGGCATAGGATTCGGCCTGGTGCTCGGTTATGCACAGTGAGCGATGCGTCCTATTACCGGCGGGCTGGGAAACGATGCCCGACACTCCCGGGATCCGGGCAATATCGATGAGATAATCCGCTAACTTCCGGATTACGTCAATGTATACCATGTCATTTGTCGCAGCAGTGAAATATGCGAGTGCCAACAAATACCAGGCGTTGTTACCGCTATAGATGGGCAGGCCGGGCTCTGGAGAGCCTGCCTTGCCCCAGTCGCCTGTTTCGGCCCAGTAAAGGTTATTGAATGAACCATTTTTTTTCTGATATTTGTTGATGGTATCAAACAACCGGCGAACTGTATTCAGCCGTGTCCCGTCGGCTGGAACGCCGTTATGATCACTGCCTTTTACGCCGACGTGGGTGAAAACTAAAGCGGCCAACGCGTTCGTGTAAAGGTGAGCGCGCGGCAGTTTTCCCGGCGTGAGAAGCCCGTTGGTAAATAGGCCTGAGCGATCCCGGTACAGCTCAATAATGAAGTCAAGCTCGTCCGTAGCACTTTCACCCGACCGGTAGACGACTCTCTGGCTTCCTGTTATCTCCGGCTGAGCCACGGCCCGTATCTGTAAGTTTGTCACGCCGTCTGGCCCGTTTACATTAATCGTTGTAGCTGCAACGCCGTTTGTAATACTGACGGTGTTCGGGGTATATGTTGAACCGAGCTCATCCTGAATGCTTATTTCTCCGTTGTAATCAGCAACGACATTATCAAATACGTCACTCGCGACGACCGATAGGCGGAAACAGAGAGGATTCAGAATTTTAGCCGGCACCGTGATTTTGAACTTTGCCAGATCTGTTTTCTCATAATGTCGCGCCAGCATTACACTTTGCGTTTTTTCGTCGGTCCATGCTGTAATTACCTGGTTGGCATCTGCGTGAATTATAGGCACTCCGAGCAGCAGTCGTGCATTTTCACTATGCGTCTCCCAGTGGATCTGCTTTGCCGGCGATGAGTTTACGGTTTGAGTACTCGTCCAAGTTCGTCCATTATCCCGAGTTCTAATGATCTGAATTTTTCCGCCGTCGCTATTCTGTTCGGGTTTGTACCAGGCCACATGCGCTTCCCCGCCGGAAGTAACTGTCACGTCAGGCATATAGCCCCGACCGGTTTCAACAGGGTCCGCCCAGGTCTCCGCGTGATCGTCGGAGTACGTATAATAAATCGTATTGCCACCAACGGTGTTAGGATCAAGGTTCGGACCTGATTCGAATACGAGGACTAATCGGCCAGACTTCGCTGAAGATAACTGCGGATATGACGGGGAGATTCCGGGTGTGAACTTGCTAATACTAGCCGAAGTGTCCCATTCCTGTGCAGTCAACGACCGTCTTGTCACCCGCATCTCTTGTGGGTCATAACTGCGTGCGGCTATATAGACGAACTTATCATCAGCATGAATCGCCGGGTAATAGTGGTACTCGCCGAGTGCCGTCAAAACTGGTGACCAACTGCCTTGATCCGCCGCAACCCCGGTCATATAAAGAACTTTCTCCCCTTGACTCCAGGCGATGTGAATCTGGTCGTTCCCGTCAATGGCAATGACAGGCATTCTCTTCGGTTCACTATCGGCAGAGAGGTCATAAGCCGGCTCGAAATGCAAGCCATTATCAACGCTTTTCCTAAAATAAAGGCGATCATTGCAGGTCCAAACGACGTAGACCCGTGATTCGGATGTTGCAATTGCGACATCGATATAATTGGCGCTGTTCTCTTTGTGGTTACTTAATTTGACCGGCTCTGACCAAGTCCCCGGATTCCCGTAGTCGGAACTTCGCATATAGTAAACCTGCTGATTGTAAAAGGGGCCCCAATGCTTGCTGTAAACGATATGGTACACCGGCTTAATGAGCTGATTCGATACCGCAATTTTAGGTGAGAGCGAGGGGGTTTTTATGGCGTTAGCTGAAAAGGGTGCATCGTAAGCGCCGCAGTAACCCGGAAGAATGAGGAAAAAAGCGATGCTGAATAATTTACGGGTGTGTCGGGTTCGAATCATTGTTCTGTTTTCCGCTAATTTTTGGTTGCGGTTGTTTACGACGACATGTTGACGTTTGTCTGCGCTACACTCGAGACGCTCTTAATAATCGCGTTGATACTTACAACGTCTGTAATATACTGATCGCCTTCGGGTTTTCGAAATGTCGTTCGTCAACCCCTGGTTGATTATACTGCTTGGAGTATAACATCATCCGAGAATTCCCAAAACTCAACGTCATTCGGTTATAAACTAAAACGCAGAAGATATCATCACGTTATTATATACTGCTTGCGGGATAGTACTTTAACGTGCTATACTTATTATATTCGAACAGCCAAGAATTTGCGTTGCGAAGCTATTCTGCTTCTGAGGCAGATTGATCTTTAACGCGGGTACGCCTCGTTAGGATAAATGCGATATCCGATTGTTTATATACTGCCCGCGATCTCTCCGCATAACCGAGAGTCTCGGGTAATCCGGACGAATACCTGAAGACGTTCGGTATAACATAGAGTATACTATTACGGATCCGCAGGTGTGGGCGGCAAGGAAACTGACAAAATTATGACGATTCAAAAATTTCTATTTTATCTATTGGTCAGTGTCGCCACATGCGTTACTGACGCTTGCTTCGCCGCCTCTCCTGAATTGGGGACGAAGGCTCCTGACATAAAGGTAGCCCACTGGATTTCAAAGCCGATTAAGGATGGTTCGATCATTGGGAAGACCGTCGTCCTGGAATTCTGGGGGACTTGGTGCCCGCCCTGTCGGAAAATGATTCCACACATGAATAAACTATCGTCGAAATTCGCGGGCGAGAACGTCGTATTCATTTCTTTGACATACGAAAGTCCGGAAGTCGTGAAGACTTTTTTAAAGAAAACGAAGATGAACACATCTGTCGTCGTCGACAACAACTATGAAACCTGGAAGGCGTACGGTATTTCGAGTGTGCCGACTGTCTTTGTTATTAACGATGAGGGGATAGTTAGTTGGCAAGGGCACCCGTATAATCTGACCGAAGAACAACTCACAGCGGTACGCTAAGCAGCCATATGGACGACTGGTTGGCGTGTAAGAAGAAGGCCCACCCGGCGGATCGCCAGGCAGGCCCTTTGTTTTTTTGGGAATCGGTAACTTGATCAGCAAGCAGTCCATTCGGCTAAAGCCCGGCAGGCTCCCAGCGATAAAATAAGCGAATATTCCGATTCGTAATCTTACTGGTACTCCTAATCTTTCTGGTTTTTCGAGGTGAAAGGAAAGGGATTACGATTATGATTCCGAGTACGATTACGAAGAAACTCCGACCAAAAGTTCGCTGGATTTTGGCCTAGAAGGCATTCCTTATATTTATTCATCAGTTGTCTAAAATTATTTCACTAAATTCACCAACTGCAGTTATTTCCTTACGTTTTACCTCCTTTCGACGGCTAAGGGATTGACCAGAAAGGAGTGCTAAAGACAATGGGTGGAATTCTTCGGGCTGTCGGGAAGGGCAGTTTTATCTGGCTTCCGTATCTGATTCTCGTTCTTGCCATATTTCTTGATGTACAGATCTCAAATTCGAGATTGACAGCTTCATCGGGATATTTTCCCCTGTCTTTAGCCGGAGTCCCTTATCTTTTTGCTCTCGCAGGTCTGGCCGTATTGGTTGTGATCCAAGCCAGATTGTGCTTGCATAAGAAACACCGGAGCAAGAGTATATTTTGTCTGGTATTCGCTGTTTTCGTCGTGATGATCTTCTCGTTCGCGATCGAGAAACTCATGCCTCCGGTATTTCGCTACTCCGATCTTCAGCTCTCCGTTCAAGCTCAGTTAGAGCGGCGCCTACAGAGTACTACGAAGGTTTTCTGCGGGGTTGAAACCAAATTAGAAACCGACTATTTCGGGTGGGCCGATAAACCGCGACGTCACCGAAGTGCCCGGCCGCGTATCTTGTTTATAGGCGACTCTTTTCTCGAAACGCTTACGGCGAAACCCATCGCTCATCGGATCGAAGAGCGGATTAGTCGGGCAGGCACAGAAATCGAAGTCATTAACATGTCTCAGTACAACACCGGGCCGGATCCTGAGTACCGCCACAGATTTCACGAGCTTGCATTCGACTATGATCCTAAGCATATATTTATATTTCTATATTCGGGAAATGACTTAAGCACTCACTATAAGTATTCCCCATACCGCCACTCACCATTTCGCATTACGAATGAATCCGTAGATTTCTTAGATGACGCGGGGCTCGAAGGGGCTCTTTCTGATCGGGTTCACGAGATCCGCAATAGTGATCGTATTTTCAAGTCGCGACTCGAGCTATATGATACGCTCCAATCAGTATCGCCGGCTGTCGATCAACGGGCTCTCGTCTATCTCGCAGCCGTCGGGTTTTCCCAGAAACATGGTCCTTCTATTAGCGAGCGCATTATCCCAAACACCGTGATCCGATTTCGAAATATGCGGGCGAATATCTCGACGACGATGAAACGCACAAAACGATCGCGATCCGCGAGCAACTTTGAATGCGAATGTCGACCGGTTGATGAGATTCGCGACAAGTACCGATCCATATTCAACCTCCCGCCCGGCGGCCGCCTCGTGAGCATTGCCAAGTTCATTGCGCGCGATTATTGCGAAGTCGATGACCATCTACCATTCTTGAATGTACTGGAGAAACAGGATCCATGGTTCATCGATCAGATAATAAATGAGCCCGACTCTCTGGATGCCGTTGCTCTATCGGTATTAAAGGCCGTGAGAGGTAAAAGCAAACGCAAGAAGACGAAGCTACGGCGCGTTGAGGCCGCTTCAAGCGAGTACGTAAAGCTTCTCTCCGACTTTCAGGTTGTAGCCAACTCTCGCGGTGTCGGTTTGACAGTTGTTATGATACCGGTTGGGACGAATATCGACGATACGTTCTTGCGCTGTTGGGAAACGCTGGGCGGCAGAGGGAAAGGCGAGGGACGGGGGCCGTTAATGGTAGCCGCACTGAAGGATAAACTGGACGGAAAAATGAACGTCCTCGATCTAACAGACTATCCCGAGGACTTTCAGGAGGCGCATTGGATATTCGATGGTCACTGGAATGATCATGGAAGTGAATCTGCGGCCCGAATATTAACGGAGTACATCACCAAACTCGGCGTGTTCCCTAACAACGGTGAGGCGGTCGTTTCGCCAGACGGCAGGGATTAGACTGCAGGCAGTACAATTCTTGGTCCGTATGGACTCCGAGAATACGGTCCGGATGACCGAGACTCCGCTCGTGCGGAGAGAGACGATTTGGAATTCATTACCTCAGCGATATCGAACAATATTTTTAACCGGCATAGTCACACGGACGACGCCTGGTCGAAAACCTGAAGATGTTCAGTATACACCCCTAGTTTTCCAGCACAATATCGTCGATATAAACGATTCCCCGGCCGCCACCGTTCGCGAAGCAATTTGCCTCGAAGCCGATGGTAAAAGAGGCTAGTTTCGCTGTATCCAGCGAGAATTCAGAGAGCGGAATACGAGCCTTTTGCCATGTGCTACTGAGGGAGGACGCGCTTAGGTAGTCCGTGATTTGTTTCGATTTTACTGTGTCATCCAGGCTTTCCCAACGTTTATCGGCGAGGCCAATGACGAAATTCTCGTCTCCATTCTCCCCCCTTACCCACATCGTGATGTGCGTATAAGCCGACGCGTCCAGGTACGCACCGTCTGCCGAGTTCTTAAGAACCGAGTAGTAGCCGCACCAGCCACCGCCTCCATGTGGCCCGCCGGAACTTTTTTTGTCAAAACTGAGTTTAAGGACCCGCGACTTTCGGTCTTCAATCATGTCTTGTACGACTCCGGACATTGCCGTGGATGGTGCTCTTTCGTAGACGCTGGTCCTGTTTCCTAAACTATTTTTAAGATAAGACGTATCGAAATCATCGATCACCAGGATTTTATCGTGTGGAACTGATGTTGTGATCGGCTTGACGGCATGCGCGGGTGCCAATTTTTCTCCTCCGGAACGGCTCTCGATCGCAACGCTTGTTTTCGGCTGAGGAATGGCTCTCTGTATAGCAACGGTCGATTCATCTGTTTGAATTGCGCCGCCGCGACTCAGTGTCGTCCTGGCCGCGAAAAGGCGTCTGTCAAGATCCCTTTCGTCTCTCGCGAGTCGTCGCTGACGCTCTTGCTCCCCTATCCCTGAGTCGGGCGTGTGCAACTGGTGCATTGTAGAAAGCGGGGCGCGAGCAATAATTTGCGGCTCAGCTGTCGATGTCGACTCGATTTCCTTTGGTTCAACTGCTTTTACGGGGGCCGACTTCTTAGTGATTGTTGTACCCTGTGATGATGATTCGTGGGCATCCGGAAGTGCTGCAATTGAACTTTGGGGTCGGGGGGGGGTGCTTCTGCCTGAGCTACGGGTAAGTTTTTTAAATAAAAGTGGAATTATTGATCTCGACTGACTCGCGCGGGCCCCCTTTTTTCTCTGGGCCATAATTACGGCGAAACGTTTCGTATACTTAGACTTCAGCTTCGCCACTTCGCGCGAGTGTCGGCCAGTTTCCTTATTGGATTCATTGGTAGCGATCGCCATTATTTTTTTCAACTCCGCCACACGATACTCTGACGTTCGCAACCCGCTTTCCAAAGCCCGAATCTGGCGGGTGAGCCGGATACGTTTTAGCTCTTGCTCTTTGAACCGATCGAGCGAAGGATGGTTTCCCTTTTCGTCAATTGAATCCGAGAAAGCTTCATTGCTTGCTGCGATCGCATTGGCTTGCTGCTGCTTCAGTGCAGCGAATTTGCTGGTGAGAATTTTTAAGTTCTGTTCTTCTCTTTCGACGATGGCGTTGGCATCCGAAAGCCAATCTGCCGATTCGGCGAGACACGCGATAGGGAGTATTATGGAGACTGAGATTAAAAACAAGAGCCTTGACATAACGACGACTCCAGAGTTACGGACTGCAGGCAGTCCAGTTAATGAGTGGCTTAGAGTATTAATCACGTAAGCAATCGCGACCGGGTTGAAAAACGCCGAGGCGATACCTATAGAACGAATTGTCCGTGCGCCTATACCGGCCAGCGGTAAAATTAAGCACACCCCCTTTGGGGCGAGTGTTTTTCGGCACTCAGAAAAGATTAAAATGAAACGACACCGCATGTGCGGGGCTTTATTCATTTGAATGCATTTGAAGCACAAAAATGCATATCGTCAAATGAATAGGGATTTATGTTACGTTACACTGGTTTACTGTAACCTTTCTGACGAGATAAGCAATCCACTTGTGCGCTCCAGAAATCAAGGGGGCCTGATTATCGGAGACTTGCGCTTTTGCCAGAGGAGCCGACCAGTCGGTTTAACTCTTGAACCGATTTAATAGATAGCGAAACTTATCTTCAAAATTCCAGTTTTGAGCCAAGTTTCGTAGGAGCTTTTCTCCCGTCTTCGCTCGGGTGTGTATTTTAACTTGGGTTAAGACACGCTAAACCGCCGTCGCCAATGGCTATGTCGTGTCAAGAGCGTGAACTCCAACGGGGACGTTAGCAACACTAATTTTTTGGTATGCGAGTAGCGCCCGGTGGAGTTCACACTTTAGTGTGTCAAAATGACCAAGTTTCGTAGGAGCAATCTGTCAACCGAATAATGCGTTATAACCATGAAGGACATGAAGAGCATGAAGGGGAGAATATATAAAGTCTTAACTTCATGCTCTTCATGTCCTTCATGGTTGTAAATATCAGTCAAATCCACGAAGTTTCAAGGGAGGAGAGGTCTGTCCGTACTCTACTGACCGAAAACAGGGTGTATCACTGTCTATTTACGGTCAGTGCGACGACTATGATTATTGCGGTTTCGTTTTACAGGTGGGGGTGGTTCGAGGAGGTCTTCCGGCGGGCGAACGCATTTCAACTCATGCCCGATATATTCTTCGATAGCAGGGATCGCGAACGAATCTTCTTCGCAGGCAAAACTGATCGACGTACCTAATTCTCCGGCGCGGCCGGTTCTTCCGATACGATGGACATAAGCGTCAGGATCATCCGGTAACGTGAAATTGATAACGTGGGTGATTAGATCTATATGGATCCCGCGTCCTGCCACATCTGTTGCGACCAGGATATCTATTTTACCATTCCGAAAATCTTCGAGTGTTCTTAACCGTTTAGCCTGGGAAACTGCACCGGATAGCAGTGCACAGTTAATACCGTAGGGGCGGAGTCTACGAACCAGGCTTTCCGTCTCGTCACGTCGATTCCCGAAAACGATTACCGATTTCAGACTGTTTTTGACGATAAGGTTATAGAGCAAGACGAATTTGTCGGCCGTAGACGTAATGTAAACGATCTGATCAATTGTATCCACGGTGACCTGGCCGGGATCGATTTCAACCGTAACGGGATTATCCATCCAGCTGTCTGCGATTCTCATGATATCCGGGCTCAGAGTTGCGCTGAACAGCAGGGTTTGGCGTTTTCCTTTCTGCGGCGTGCTATAGATGATATTGCGGACGTCCGGAATGAACCCCATATCCAGCATTCGATCGGCCTCATCGATTACCAGAATCTCAACTTTTCTCAGGTCCACCGTGCGTGAGCGCTTAAAATCCAGAAGTCTCCCGGGAGTCGCAACGATGACGTCGATCAAATCACTTTCAAGTGAACTTTTCTGCTTGCCGTAATCGATCCCGCCGATGATTGGTATCAGCTTGTATTCACAGTATTTAGCGACCGTCTGTGCTTCTTTCTCAATCTGCAGGGCCAACTCGCGCGTCGGTGCGAGAATCAGCACTCGCGGGGTTCCCGGTTTTCGGTTGGTTTCTGGGGGGTTGCGCAAGAGGTAGGTGAAAATTGCTATCAGAAAAGCAGCTGTTTTACCGGTTCCGGTTTGCGCGCGACCAGCTGCGTCGGATCCCTCAAGTAGCTTCGGAATAATCTCCGCCTGGATGGGCGTGCACGTCTCGTATTCGAGATCCGAAATCGCGTGCATTATTTCCGCGGGCAGATCGAAGTCGGCGAATCCCGGTAACTCGACTTGAGATTCGCCTTTTTTATTTTCGGTTAACACGCGCTATCCTTTGCCTATCTCGTTTGTTCAGGGGGTGGATGATTTCTGTCAAGGTTTTCTGCGGTATAGATTCCAGTCATAAGTCGCTGGCTGCATGCCAGGAAAATACAGGCGAGAAAAGAAGTAACATACGTGGGCGGAGAATTTTAGCAATATCGTTTGTTTAAGATTTCCGATTATATCGATCGGATTTGAGTTTTTGAAGTATGGTCTCTCTGTATAAGCGTCCCGTCCAGATCGGGATCTTATATACATTTAGATTTATAAGTTGTCCCAAAATTCAACTTCTTGCAGATTATCCTACTATAAACTGAGAATCGCTTGACAACTTGACCGAATAGTAATTTAATAAGAGCATGGATCAGAGAACTTTATTACAATATATAAATCTTAAGCTGTCAATGCTTCAAGCCCCTGTGTATGGAGACAGTCGAGAGACTGACTTCAATGAAGTCGCCAGGTCTCTCCTAGTATCGTTGCGTGAGAAGAACCGGCTGCTCGCCGACTATCTATGTCCGGTCGATCAACGGATCCAAGATTTCATTGACCGCGTTGCCGCGCAAGACAGCGGGCCCGAGTCGCCGCGGGTACCCAATGGCACATTCACGCTCGACCGTCTTGGCCTGGCACGCGCCCTTTCCCTGCCTCCGGACAGGGATCATTTCGAATCGGATATCGTTAATTCATACCGGTTAGCCCAGGGAGTCCTGCATAATCCGAAGCACGATCGCCGTACGACAAAAGGCGCGTTTCATGTTGTCGAACACGGTCCGCCGGTCCCGTACGACAAGAAGGGTGTCCCCCGATCTGTGTTCGCGCGGTTATTCCATCACGCGTTCAATCCGCCGAACGAACTTTTGCAATTGCCGTTTACTTCATCCCAGGATAAACATGCAGAGTTGTTCGTCTCACTCTATCTACGTCCAATCGTGTGTCCGGAAGTGGCGGGGATTTGTCCGGAATTGTCGATGGAAACCCGATTTTTCGCGCCCGGGACGCTCGTCAGTAATCTGGATTTCGTCGAGACGATTTTCAGCAATGCGGGCGACCCCTCTCTGTCGGAGAATGATGCCGGGCTTGATATCGAGCATTGGACGGGGCACACCGGGTGTGTCGTACTGGCGCCGCACCTGATAAATCTGGGTAAGAAAGAACTTGGATTACCAAACTGGGATGACGCGACTGAGCGCCAGCGTCGTGACGGTATGGCGTGGAAGAGCGAGGACGAACTGTATAACGACGGCGACGCGTTTAAGGTCACATGTCGCGACCTTTCCGGAGTGATCGTCACCATCATCGCCGACAACTATTTCGGATACTCTAAGAAGGAAGTAAAAACACAAATCGGGTATGCCGCAAATCTTTACGGAATGTGTGAAGAAGAACACTCCGGCGGCGCAATCGCGTTCCCGAGTTACGATCTGGACGACGCGTTCGCGGTAAAATCGCATATTCCGTTAGTAGATCACACGTTCTTGGAAGTAAAGAAGTTGTTTGCTGATATTATGGACCTGCAGCCCGAAGGTTACGGTATCGACAGGAAAAATCCGCATATTCTGTATATACCTGAGGATGCACGCATAGACCTCTACAGCCAAAGTGTGACATGGAGTGTGGAAGGCAAAGAGGCGACAATTCGTTTGCTTCCGGAGAATACCTACGTTCTCCCGTCGGGTTATAAAGTGAAATTGACCAAAGGTACGAGCGGCACTCGCTGGCGATTGATCGGGACCCGGGCACAGGGCGTTTTCTGTCACAAACCGTGTACGGTATCCGGCGGCGGTAAGTCGGAGATCTCTAAATCCATTTCAGACGCGTTTATTCATTGTCCTGTCTTTACAGCTGATATCGAGAAAGACTTCCTGCTGGTCGACGAGATTCTAAAGCGCGATTATGACGACACCCGCTTTGTGGAAGGGTCGGGTTATAAAGCGAGTGGACGCCCTATCCTGGGACCGGAGCGTACGTTGGGTTCAGTCATCAAACTGTTAACCCCGGCCAGTTATTTTACCCCCGAATACAACGAATGGTTAGAGTCGATACCGCGTTACATCAAGGAACTCGTATTTGTCATAAAACAGTATTATCGACTAGATTGGGGCGAGAGTTGGAAAGGTAAATTCAGCGTCGACATAATCAACGGAAAGTCCGGCAACCAGTTGAAGTACAAGGAACGCGCACTCGTAGCGAATTACGTTAGGGTTGGTATTTCCCAAACCGGTTTAAGACGTATTTTCGGGTTACGCCGGGATTTCAGTCCGGCCGCCAAACTCCAGATGGCAGACGACATTACCGCATCGGTGGTTGTCCCGACATCGAAGCTGTCGAATCTTGATCCGGACTACGAGCAACCCAGCGTTAAGTTCATAAAGAACTGTGAGAGACGGTTGTTTCAACGGCCCGATGACGCGATTCACCGTGGCTACGACAAACAGACAGAACTCGATCTGACGCAACCCGATAATTTCCTCTGCAATTTTGAACCGCTTACTTCTGTCGATGCCAGAAATCTCACAGAGGATTCGATAGGGTTTGACGAGTACACGGAACCGATGAAGGCGCTCATCAAACGGGCGTCCGAATCTAATCGTCCCCGTTATTTCGTGTCGTCTGCTCATCCTCGATTGGTTAAAGGCGTACCGACAAAGAACCCTCGTTATTTACAGGTTCGACCTGATCTTGTCGACGATACGCCGTGGTATCTGGCGGAGATTGGGATTCGATTTTATCGGCGTATTCCGTTATCGCAACCCGTGCACATGCCGGTTAATGCCGTACTGCCGGGCCGGCGCAATAATCCGCCGGATCTGGTTGCCGGCATTCGTTCGTTAGCCGTTTTCAATCCGATCCACTACATGGAGCTGCCGGAACTTTTTATGGAGTTTATCTGCAGTATGACCGGTAAATCCCCATCGACGACCGGGGCGGGATCGGAAGGCGGCCTGACCAAAGGACCGTTTAATGCGTTGCCGGCGATAATCGACCTGAATAATGCGCTGGTTTCATATATGATTACCGGTTACGAATGTTTCCTGACCGCAGCAGGTCACGTTGGCCCGGGATACAGGGTTGACCATGACATAAGCTTACTGATACCGGAACTGTGGTGTAGAATGGAGGTGAATGAAAGGGATCCGAGATTCTTGATCGACAACGGGTACCTGGAGCCATGTGAAGACTTTGAACACAATGGCAGCACCGTCTATGCGAGTCGACTCGGCTACCGTATTACGTCCGAATTCGTTAATGATTTCTTCGGCCGCGTCTTCAATAACCCGAGTGTCGTGATCCGGGAGCCAATGCTGCGGCCGGAGACGCAGGACGTTGAAGTGTTCGTAGACGGTATCGACAATATTGTAACGACACATAAACGTGTCGCGCAGATGTATATTGATGATGGCACAATTGAAATGGCATGTCCGCCGCTGCGCGCACTTTTGTATATTATGGCGAACGGTGAATTTGACGGAAAGGACGTAAATTACCCGGGAATACGGAAAATGTTCACACGCGAGGGCTTACTAAAAAGTGACTGGTACACCGCGCGGTTAAAATCGAAACAGGAGATAGACGTGCGGCTCTGGAAACGGCATACGGATTATTTGAGTAATTTTCTGTCCAAATCAAGCCACCGCGACGAGGCCGAACGTTTAGAGATCCGGGACCGCGCAAAAGATGCCGAAGAAAAATTATCGTGGATGAAGTCTTCCAAGTATCTTGACAGCCTGAAATATACGATCGGCGCTGATCCTCAAATGGTAATCGAGTAGGAACTCACGACCCCGCTGTAATTAAGTAGGATGATCGAATAGTGGACGGCTGAGGTACTGGATTTCGTATCACTATTTAGTGGCTGAACGAAAACCCTCGTGGCCGCGCGATTGCCTGTTATGGAGGCCTCGGTGATTTTGCGAAGTGGCGTGCGATGCCAAAGCATCGTATCCGCTACGCAAAATTGGCGAGGCACCATAAGAGGCTGTCGTCCAAAGGATTGCGGCGGATGTACGGTAGATTCATCCGTCACGCCGTTAGCCCATACCTTTGGGTATGAACGTAACAGCGTGAAGGGTGAATCTACCGCACATCCGTCCGCAACCCGGCTCGCGAGGGTTTCCGTTCAGGCACTATTTAATAAACTTATCGAGGATAGATACGATTTCCGAGAGATCCTGAAATCGTGCGTCCGGATCTTTCTCAAGCGACTTCAACAGTAGCTTCTGAAGTGGCTCTTGTAGGTCAGGGCACACAAGACTGGGGTCGGGGGCATCCACCGTTTTTATCACCCGCCGCAAGTCACCGAGCGTACCGGCGACGAATGGCTTTATCCCGACGATCAATTCGTAAGCAACAACTCCGAATGAGAAAATATCCGCCCGGTGATCCACCAGGGCTGAGGTGTATGCTTCCGGCGCCATGTAAAACGGAGTTCCCAGTATCTTTATCGTTTGCGTCAATTCCGAGTTTGGTAACCGCGCGAACCCGAAGTCGGAGACCTTCGGATTTAGATCGGCCTCAAGTAGTATGTTTTCCGGTTTCAGATCTCTGTGAGAGATTCCATTCGAGTGTATGGTCACTAAGGCAAGGCCGATTTTTCTAAGAACGTCTAGTTTCTGATCAAAGGTTAAGGACCTGCCACCCCTCATGTAGGTCCTCAACGATTGTCCCGTTACGTATTCCATCACGATATAGGGTAGGAGCTCGTCCTCCGCGAGACCGTAATCGATAACGTTAACGATATTCGGATGACTCAGATGCGTGACGACCTCGGCTTCGCGCAGGAATCTTTCCAGTAGCTCCCGTTTATTCGCCTCGTCCAGCGTAGGCATCGGATTAAGCTGCTTCAGCGCGTACTGCTTGATTTCGCCATTCTCTTCTTTTTCCGCTACGTACACGGTTCCAGTCGCGCCTTTGCCAGCGATCTCGATCAACTTGTATTCAGCTATCTGATCGACGTTGTCCCCTCCGGCTCCCTCAATATTTCCGGAACTATTTTGCCTAACGATGGTATCCATTACAGTTCCAACCAAGGAAGCGACGTTCGCCTCATTCAGCGGACGCGTCAGGAAGTCATCGCCACCGACATCGGCACACAGCCGCATTGCCGCGAATCCTTTCATCTCCGTCAGGAGAATCACTGGAATTCCGGGTCGGGCCGCTTTGGCGGCTTCAATGAAAGATTTAGTGTCTTGATCCGGGAGTTCTGCGTCGCATATGATCACTTGAGCGGGCTCATCCAACTTTAACCGAATCAGCGCGTCGCCAGCCGATTTCGCTTTGGTAACGCCATACCCCTGATCCTCAAGCATTGTACGGAGTGATTGCTGTTCCTCCTCGATAAAATCGAGGATTAATATTGTAACTGAAATATTTTTTGTCATTATTGAAACCAGCGACTTGATCAACTTAAATTCGGTAGCACTATTGATTAGAATAGTCCGATGACCCCGGCGTCATTGAGGACGCCGCAGAATCAGCGTGGAAATGCGAATACAGCTCTATCCGAATCGGTATCGAATGTGGCCACGGTACAATCGCTTTGTAGAGTTACCGATAATCGTATAGAAACGCGTCGATGAATGTTGCATATAATTCGATCGTCGTTACATAATATCCCGAGTAACTACTTCTGCAAAGTGTCGCCACGGATCTTTAATATTAAAACCGAACCGGCGAATTTTAGTAAACGCAAATTTTGACTTACTTGTGGGACGTCAAAATAATAACATCCAACCAACCAAGAGGACTTCATGAAGACGGTGACACTTGAAACAAGTAAAGGTACAATTACCCTGGAATTATTCGACGATAAGGCCCCAAGAACAGTTGCGAATTTCGTCAAACTGGCGACGGAGAATTTCTATGATGGACTGTTGTTTCATCGCGTTATTCAAGATTTCATGATTCAGACCGGATGCCCGAATGGGATCGGGAATGGTGGGCCCGGTTACCAGTTCGAAGATGAATTTCATTCCGAACTAAGGCACGACGGGCCGGGTGTCCTGTCAATGGCTAATTCCGGTCCGAACACGAACGGTAGTCAGTTCTTCATCACACATGTCGCGACGCCGTGGTTAGACGATAAGCATAGCGTATTCGGCAAAGTCGTTGATGGAAAGGATATAGTGGATACCATTGAACAGGGAGATAAAATCGTCAGTTTAACAATCCAGGGCTAGAGATTCAGACGTTCAAGGTTCGTAGCTTATACTAACTCCAGTCAGGTTTTCGACAAGTTTCTACAACTTTTGCCTATCGTGATCCCGCATGCGGGATCGAAAATTCGACTGCTTGCAGTCTAAAAGCCTGAGAATCCTCAAAAACAATTTTTAATAAACGGTTGAACTTTCGAACTTTCTTAGTCCTAAATTTCTGAACCCTTGAACCTTGAACCATTTCAGTAAAAGTTGGTACGCCCGTAGGGATTCGAACCCCAAACCCTCTGCTCCGAAGGCAGATGCTCTATCCAATTGAGCTACGGGCGCACATAATATGATCGATGACGTCTCACCCTATAAGATTATATCTAGCCTGATCTATACACAAACCATTCTACTGTGAACTCTCGTGACGAAATTTATGCATAGATCAGGCTAGTCCCAGATCCAGCGAACTTCTCGTTGGATTTTCTTCGTACTCGTACTCATAATCGTAATCCCTTTCAAAATTTCACCTCAAAAAACCAGAAAGATTACGATTACGAATCGGAATGTTCGCTTATTTTCAGGCTAGTTTGCGATAGCAACCTTATCTTTTTTGTGTTTCCGGAAACCCGGTGAGGTTTTGTTTTCCGAGCGCACGCGTTCGACGAAACCCTTGATACGATCTAAAGCCGTTTCTAAGTCGCTAGTGCTTACCGCGTAGGCACAGCGTACGTGTTTTTCACCCTCCTGACTAAACGCTGTCCCGGGTACTACCGCGACACGTTCTTCTTTCAACAGTCGAGTCGCGAATTCCTGCGAACTTAAGCCGGTGGAACTTATGTTCGGATAAACATAAAACGCGCCCTCGGGATTCACGCACGGTAAGCCGATATTATTCAGTCGTTTTACGATCATGTTTCTTCGTGTCAAGTATGCACTCTTCATACTTTCCATATCCCTGCGTCCATTTTTCAACGCTTCCTTCGCAGCCTCCTGTCCCATAATAGAAGCGCACAGCATGGAATACTGATGAATTTTCATCATTGCATCAATCAGGTCGCTGGGGCCGCACGCGTAACCGATTCGAAAGCCGGTCATCGCAAATGCCTTACTAAATCCATGCAGAAATACGGTCCGCTCTTTCATGCCTGGAAATGCTGCAATAGACGGGCTCCGTTCTCCGTACGTCAATTCAGCGTAGATTTCGTCTGTGATTACTATTAGATCATGTGCCACAGCGATTTCAGCAATTTCTTTTTTCTGATCACGCGAGAGATTCGCCCCGGTCGGATTATTCGGAAAATTTAACAAGAGTACTTTCGTACGATCTGTAAGTGTCGATTTTAGTTTCGCGGGGTCGAGAGAGAATCCGTCTTCTTCAGTGGTCACAAGCGGCAGAGGCTTTGCCTGCGCCATTTTGATGCATGCCGGGTACGAGACGTAGCATGGCTCGTGGTATACAACCTCGTCGCCCACTTCCAGAATCGCACGTAGAATCAGATCCAAACCTTCACTGACGCCGACCGTAACAATACATTCAGACTCCGCGTCATAGGAGACGCCGAAGTCTTTACGCACGTATTCACATGCCTGCTGTCGCAATGACAGTAGCCCTAAATTGGATGTATAGCTCGTATGCCCTTTTTCAAGCGAATAGATCGTCGCCTCACGAATGCCCCACGGTGTCACGAAATCCGGCTCACCAACGCCGAGCGAAATTATGTCGTCCATTGACATAACGAGTTCGAAGAAATCTCGAATCCCGCTCTTTGGTAGTTCGCGGATATGCGCTGCAACTCGGTTACGGGGTGATTTTGAGTCGTTCATAGTCTTCGTCATCCTCGAAAGTAAAACCTGCTTCTTTGTATTTCTTGAGCATAAAATGGGTTCTCGTTGATCGGACGCCGCGTAACGGCGCTAATTTACTGGAGACGAAGTTTGCCACATCCTGTAGGCTGTCTCCAACTACGATTAGTGAGATATCAAAATTTCCGGATACCAACAAGACGTCGGTTACTTCCGAGAACTTAGCAATATTCCTGGCGATTCGATCAAATCCTCCGTCACGCTCCGGCTCAACCGCCACATCAATCACTGCACGCACACGTTGTCGGTCGAAGTTATCTTCGTTGACTAACGTATAATAACCGCGTATTACACTGGTTTTCTCGCACTCCACGATGATCGCGTCAACTTCGTCGACAGAGATCGCCAGGCGTTCTGAGAGCTGCTCCGAAGTTAGTCGCGCATTCTGTTGCAGTAGTCCAAGTACTTTTTCGATATTGTCCGATTTCATTTTGTATCCGGTATATTTAGTTCCTGTCCGATGTGAATGGTGTCGGCCTGAAGTCCGTTGACGGCTTTCAGTCGCGCCAGTGAAATGTCAAACGCATGGGCGATCGCGCTTAATGTGTCGCCCTTCACAACCGTATAGATCTTGCCGCTCGGATTGCTAGCTGTCCCCATGGACCCGCTACGTTGCGTTTGATTCAGCGAGCGCTCAAGTAACTTCGAAACTTCCGTAATGATTCTTTCATCAGCGGTCTGTCTTGCCTGAATTTCGTTGGCGATTCGCTGCTCTAAATTGTCGAGGCTATCCAGGACCCGGCTTCTTTCGCGCGGAGTCTCAGCACCTTTGCCTGCGAACGCTTTCTTTAACTGCCCCACCTCCGAGTGCAGATCACTAAGCACGTCATTGTGCGCCCGATAATTCTCTAGAAGCGCCTGCGTTTGTTCCTTAAGAATTCTTATATCCTCATTATACGCGGTTCGCTGCCGATTGAACTCACGCGTGACGTTGTCCTTGTACTGTGTGAATTCACTCCTCGTAATCCGGTCGGCCTGCTGCGAATAAGCAGTTCCGGAAACGAACAGGATTGCAGCTAGAATCGGCCACCGCGCCGGGATCGATTGAGAACTGGGAAAACCGAACATAATCACATGCCTATATTAGATACTGTTCGAAACACTTTTCGAACAGGCTCGTACCAGGAGTCAGTCGGTACTGACCCCAATTTGCCCGGCTCGCGCAAGGCTGATTGCTTCAACGCTTTGTACTTCGACATAACCTTGAGAACTAACCGGATTCAAACCGGAACTTGCCTCCATAGATGAATCCTCAGGATTATAGAGCATGCTCGGGCAGTCCGTCAGTGACGTAAAATATATATTCCCTTTATACAGACCAACGCTTACCTCGCCGGACGCGCTCTCAGCAAGTTTATCGATCGCTGCCTGCGACGCTTTCGTGGCCGGATCGAAATAGCGGCCGTCGTAAATCTGATCTGCTACCAGTTTCGAGAGATGATTAAACAGAGAGGTCGCACGCCGATCTAAAACGGCTTGGTATACCTGCTCAAGGCAAAACCCTAATAACTCCATTCCCGGCGCCTCGTAGACGCCGCGACTTTTAGTTCCGATCACTCGGTTCTCCAGCGCATTGCGAATGCCGATACCGTTCCGTCCGCCAATTCGATTTGCTTGCCGCATTATCTCCAGAGCACTCATTTCAGTGCCGTTCAGTGCCACTCCAATCCCGCGATTAAAACGAACGGAAACTTTCTCTATCTCATCCGGCGCGTCATGCGGCCAAACGCCCATCGTTGTTTCCACAATTGTGCATGGAGTTTCTATACTCTCAAGGTCCTCCGCTTCATGAGATAACCCCGCTAAATTTGCATCTGTCGAGTATCGCTTCTTGCTCGCCGATGCCGTTTCGATCCCGGCATCCAAGAGATATGCCGCCATTTCTGTACGGCCCGGGAATTCCTTCAACAGCGCTGGATCCCGCCATGGCGCATATACGTTCATATCCGGAGCCAGCACATTCGTGTATCGCTCGAATCGAATTTGATCGTTCCCTCGGCCGGTCGCTCCATGCGCCAGCACAGTGCACCCACGCTCCTGCAATTTCGGTAATAACCCGAATACGGTGATCGCCCGGGCTAACCCGGTTGTGTTCCAATATCCACCGTCATACGTCGCTTGCGCTTTAATAACATCCAAACATGCGGCCGCCATTTCGTCCTTGAGGTCGACGATTACTGTCTCAACGCCGCATGGTGCCATCTGCCGAGTGACCTCGCTAATATCAGCCACATCAGGTTGATCCAGATCCGCCGAAAAACAGAGAAGGTCAATGCCTTCCTCCTTTAGCTTTCGCGCCACGGTTTTGCTGTCTAAACCTCCGGAAACACATAGCCCGACCTTCTCGTCTCTCAAATTGTCGATCGAATTTTTCATCGTTGATTGATTCTAAACCCCCAGTGGAAGTGCAAATTCGTCCCTCACAAGCGGGATCCCGTCTTTAACCCCGCGTTATTCGGGGCGACTGCGTGAAGTAAGCAGTCGGTCGTAAATGGTGACAAGGATCCAGTAACCAGTATTTAGCGTCGGGTCCATATTCACAACTACCCAGCAACTAGCCTGATCTATGCATCAATTTCGTTACGAGAGCTTTTAGCCGGCCTGAGATCAATGAGTTACGAAGGTTGTACGGCTGAAGAAATATTGAAATATTTCAAGGTCGTATGTTCTTTGTAACTCATTTAGATTAGGTCTGATACATGCTCGCAGTAGAAACTTTATGCATAGATCAGGCTAGTATCCAGTATTCAGTTCCAAATCCAGCGAACTTTTCGTCGGATTTTCTTTGTAATCATAATCGTAATCCCTTTCCAAATTTCACCTCGAAAAACCAGAAATATTACGATTACGATTAAGAGTAAGATTGCGAATCGGAATGTTCGCTTATTTTAACCCCAGTATCCAGCAACTATCTTCTCCTACCTCCCAAGTGTGCAGTCTATCTCTACCAAAATAGCAATATTTAGTTTTCTATCAAATTCTGTTGCGCGAAATCCGGGAGTGGCGTGCCACTGTGCGGCACGAATTGCAGTGAGTTTCCGGGAAGCTGAGATGGACGTAGCATTAGGGAATCGGCGCGGAAATTATTCCCACGACTTCGATATCTTCATCTTTAGTGAGAATCGACGGGAAGTTAAGCGCCAACCGGCAAGGGGCAGTGAAGGTAACTATACTGCACGCAGTACAATTTTTGGATGACTTCAACTCGAATACGCAAGAAATATCGAACGATCTTTCGAAAACTCGAAGGCGTTTGGTAGACAATGATCGCCTAGAAGGCTTTCCACTATCGTTCGGAATTTCCCGGGCGATTGAGTTTCTTAATCCCGACTCGGAATGAGATAGGGGCAGTCTACTTGTATTTCACTCTCCACGTGGAATCCGATGTCGATGTTGCGAACGGGAATTCGGGTTCTATGATGGTGTCCGTATTATGTGGGAATGTGAGAACTTCCCACGGCCCGACGAACAAGGACCGGACCATAAAACGCCAGACCCCACGGTATGCTCCGTAGGTAATAGCAGCAAGTCCCCCGTCATTCTCATTGACCTCGACGATATTCAAAGGAATTTCAAGTATACCGGAACCAATGTTCGATACACCGCGTCCTAATTTACGCAGTTTGTTACTTGACGGCTCTGTGCTCCAGTCATCCGATTTTGTATCAAGAAAGAATATGCCCGTCACAAAGTCCAGTAATTCGTATAATTCCAGGGCGACGTAGGGGTGAACCAAGCCGGCGACAACTTCGGCGCGAATTGCGGCCTCGTTATCCTTGTTCAATCCGCCATCAATAGAGGTTATTAGATTCTCCTCTGCTTCCAAATCGCTTTCTGACTGTAACTCTCTATTAATGAAAGCCGTATCTGAATAGCGCTTAAAGTGCAGCGACTCGTCTTCAGACGATTCATATCTATTTGGGCCGAAAGAAGACGTTGCATATCCGTGTTCGACAGAGTGTTTACGTTGTTTCGCATCGATGCCTGGGATTAAACCTACCGGTGCTAACGCAGGATTACCCCAACCCCACGACGGGAAATCGAGCCAATGCAGGCGTTTGTGGTGTCCATGGTACGCGATGCCCGCTTCTTTAGCTGTATAATATCCTCCGAGCGATAGGTTCTCAGTAATCGCAACCTCAGCCCCCAGTCCCAGGGAGCCGGCAATGCCAAAATGAATCACATCATGCAAATCGAGTATGCGATTTATCGGGTAAAAATATAAATTCGTTAAGGACCTTTCGAGCAGGGTTACGCGTTTACGGTCGTGAAGCATTTCATCGGTCGCGGCCTCTGCGTAACCAATACAGCCGATCCATATCAGGGATGTTAGTACAATCTCGCGATAATATCTTATCTTCATGTTTCAAATCTCCATTCCGACCGTTAAAATTGTGGCTAATGGCGAACAAAAAGTTGAATGCCGGGGACCGTCGTAGGTTCAGCGGCACAACTAAAAGAATAGAACATATTTCAATCGACTCGCAATGTCAAATATGATGTAGACCGCAAACACTCCAATTTTTAAGCGATCAAACAATATTAATCGCACGTAAAACTCCGAAAACGCGAAGATGATCGGCATACCCTGATTCCCTATGAATTCAATAATCGATACCTAGCCTGATCTATGCATCAATTTCGTTGCGAGAGCTTTTAGCTGGCCTGAGATCAATGAGTTACGAAGGTTGTACGGCTGAAGAAATATTGAAATATTTTAAGGTCGTACGTTCTTTGTAACTCATTTAGATTAGGTCTGATAGATGCTCGCAGTAGAAAGTTTATGCATAATGCAGGCTAGCGAAGCTTCGCCTCAAACCGACAAGTTTTCGCGATCCTGGATACTGGTTGCTAGATGCCGGATAAAGAA
>JAJFLP010000070.1 GCA_021772635.1 Verrucomicrobiota bacterium
TAATATAAAAGGAAACTTTAGATACGACACGCTAAAGCGCGAACTCCAACAGCGATCACTGCAATACGAATTCGCTGGTATGCAGGAGTGCTCGTTGGAGTTCGCACTTCAGTGTGCCAAAATGACCAAGTTTCAGAGGAGAGAGACTCCGAACGATTTTTCGAAAACTCCGCGATTGCTGGTAAAAATAGTGGATAATCGCGGTTTCTGAATGTGTGAGGCGCTACTAAGATATGAGCTCATATACAAAAACAATCGCCGCCGGGGACAGCGCTCCGCATGAGCGCGAGTCCAGACATCCCACATTCAGAAGAAGGAGGTTCGATTAATGGTCCTCTGCAATTCACGTATTATTGAGGTCAATTAATCTTTACAGCGTATCTGTTATCCGTGCGAGAATCTCTTCTGGGAGGCGAACTGGTCGACTTGATTTAAGCGATATGCAAGCATGGATTGTATAACCGGAAACCAGCAGCGTATTGTCGCGGACGACTTCGCACATGACTTTTAACCGCGCGCCGCGCCCCCCTGCAAACCAAACCGCGATCTTAAGTAAATCGTCATAATAAGCGGGTCGGTGGTAACGACACTGGGCTTCCACTACCGGTAGCATCAGCCCGTTCTTTTCCATTTCGACGTAGCTATATTCCGCGTCCCTCAGCAACTCGTTACGAGCGCGTTCGAAATAAACAAGATAGTTCGCATAGTAAACGACGCCCATCTTGTCCGTGTCGGCATACGGAACGCGGTATTGAATGGTTGTGCGATTTTCGATTTTCGATTTTCGATTTTCGATTTGGAAAACCTTGCGATCCGTCTTCGCTTTCGCTACGCTCTTTGCTACGTCGCGACAGGTTGGCGGTTTAAGGAAATTGAATTACGTCAGTTGCTGGTTGCTGGTTGCTGGTTGCTGGTTGCTGGTTGCTGGTTGCTGGTTGCTGGTTGCTGGTTGCTGGTAAAAAAATATTTTTTTGGAACAAAGCAATTCAATTAAGTCCTGATTATTTCGATCATTTTATCGATGACTTGGTCAATGGTGAGGTCCGTGGTATCAATCGTTACAGCGTCCGGCGCAGCCTTAAGTGGGGCAACCGCTCTGGTAGAATCGATTCGATCGCGCTCAATCAGTTCGTTTGTGACCGAGGCAATATCCGCGTTGGCTCCGGTTTCGTCCGACTGCGCAAGGCGTCGACGGGCGCGTTCTTCGGGTGACGCTGAGATAAAAAACTTATGTGCCGCATCAGGGAAGATGACTGTTCCTATATCCCGCCCTTCCATCACGATCAAACCAAGGGCTGCAGACTCTCGTTGTCTTGGGACTAACCACTGGCGCACCTCCGGGATCTTGGCGATTGCGCTGACCTTATCCGTGACTGCAGGCGACCGTGCGAGACTCGAATCGACGGGAACGTCATTAATACGCAAAATCAATTGCTTTTCCTGGCCATCAGGGGATGGGCGAAAGCTTAATTTTATTTCGTCCAGAAGCTCGATCACGGCCGCCGGATCGGTATCTATCCGGGTCCCTTTCGTTAACGCAACCGCGGTTATCGCCCGATACATCTCACCGGTGTTAACGTAATACGCATCTAATTTCTCAGCGAGACGTCTTGCAACAGTACTCTTGCCAGAGGCTGCCGGGCCGTCTACCGTAATTTGCTTCGTAAGGGGCGATGTCATAATAGAAAAATGATCGAAAGTAAAGCGGGATGAAGACGTTCGGTATATTTACAAGACGCGCCTGTAAAATTAAACAACCCCACCCGTGGGATGGGATGGGATGGGGGTTAATGAGTTGAAGTTACAATGTTTTAGCACACTAAAGTGTGAACTCCAACACTGCCCGTGTCGAAGATATACTGCAAGCAGTACAATTCTTGGACGACTTTGAATTCATTATTTAAGGGATTCCGAACGGTATATTTTTAACCGGCATAGCCACCTGGGCGACGCCTGGTCGAAAACCCAATGACGATGGGCATAGCACACTAAAGTGTGAACTCCAACGCTGCCCGTGTCGAAGATGAACTGGAAGCGTGAGTACACTACTGAAAGATCGAAGACGATCAGCGAAAATATCGTCGCGCGTTATTCTGAGGAAACATTATCCTGCGCCCCATCGTCGCTACTTTCATCGGGTTCCGGGTCTTCGGCCCCCTCTACTTCCTTAAGCGCCTGGATTCGCGTAACACTTGCAACGCGGTCTTTTTCGCGCAGATCAATCACTTTTACGCCCTGAGAAGATCGGCCGATGGTGCGTACTTCATCAACGTTAATGCGAACCATCTGACCGTTGACAGTTGTCATCATTATCTCATCGCCATCCTCAACTTTCAGCGCTCCGACGACCTTGTCCCTGGGTTTTAACTTAATGCTGGTTACGCCCTTGCCGCCGCGGTTCGTTAACCTGTACCCGCCGCCGGTTTCTTTATCCTGCTCAGAGAATCCGGTCCCGATATTACTACGTTTTCCCATTCCTAACGCGGTAATATTAATGATATCAACACCCTTATCGACAACTGACATCGCGATAACCGCATCGTCCTTCTTCTTACCCAGGCGAATACCTATCATGCCTTTACCTACCCGGCCGGTTGGACGCACTTTATCTTCAGTAAACCTACAAGCCATTCCCTGTACTGAAAAAAGCATGACCTCCTTATTCCCATCCGTCATCTGAACATCGATTAAGTCATCGCCCTCATTGAGTACAATTGATTTGATCCCTTTGCGACGGAGGTTTTTGAACGCGGATAAGCGAGTCTTCTTAACAATCCCGCGGCTCGTTGAGAATATCAGGTAACGATCGTCGACGTCAACTTCCTCCACGGTAAGCATTGCGCGAATTTGCTCATCCGGATCCATTTGAACCAGATTTACGATCGCCTTCCCACGAGCAGCCCGCTGGGCCTCCGGGATTTCGTAGACTTTCAACCAATGCATCTTTCCTTTATTCGTGAAAAAGAAGATATAATCATGCGTACACGCCGTAAATAACTGGCGCACGTAATCTTCCTCTTTCGTCTGCATCGCAATAACGCCTTTACCTCCGCGATGCTGGGTACGAAAGTGATCTAGATCAAGACGCTTTATATATCCAGTATTCGAAACGGTTAAGGCAACAATTGCACGTTTGATCAAATCCTCAATATTGATATCGTATCCAGCTGAAATGATTTCCGTGCGACGCTCTTTCCCGTATTTCTCGCGGACCTCGATAAGTTCCTCTTTTACCACGTCCATGCGCAGATCCTTATCTGCGAGTAGATTTTTCAGGTACGCGATGCGTTCCATGATTTGATCATACTCGTTTTTCACCTCGTCCATTGCCAAGCCGGTTAGCTGATGCAAGCGCATGTCGAGAATGGCGTTCGTCTGCCTGCGCGTCAGTTCGTAGCGCGCGATCAATCCTGTCGCGGCCTCCTCGCGAGTGCGCGAAGCACGGATAATAGCAATGACATCGGATATATTCTCAACGGCAATAAGAAGCCCTTCGAGTATATGGGCGCGATCTTGTGCCTTGGCCAGCTCGAATTCCGTACGCCGAGTAATAACTTCCAGGCGATGGTCGATATACGCCTGAAGTAGCTGAGGTAGCGTCATAGTCCGCGGCTTATTTCGATCGACGACCAGAAATAGCGCGCCAAAACTCGTTTGAAGCGGCGTGTGTTTATAAAGTTGATTCAGGACGACTTCCGCGAGTTCCTTCATCTTGACATCCATCACAATCCGGATTCCAACTCTACTGCTCGACTCGTCGTTAAGCCCAGATATACCGGGTATGACCTTGGCGTGAACAAGGTCAGCGATCTTCGTGATAAGCGATTCCTTATTGACGGCGTACGGGATCTCGGTCACGATGATCCGTTCCCGACCTTCTTTCGTTTCCTCTATCGTGGCCTTACCACGAAGCGTGATTATCCCGTGCCCGGTTTCGTAGAGATCGATTATCGGCTGAATCCCCATGACGGTACCGCCGGTTGGAAAGTCGGGGCCCTTAATAAACTGCATCAATTCTTTCGGCGTCGCGGCCGGATTGTCGATCAAGTGCACGGTCCCATCTATAACCTCTCCAAGGCTGTGCGGCGGGATATTCGTCGCCATACCGACACCGATACCAGTTGTACCGTTAACTAAAAGATTCGGGAATCGTGCCGGTAAGACGGTCGGCTCCATAAGGCTTTCATCGAAATTCGGCGACATATCCACGGTATCTTTCTCGAGATCCGTCAATAGCTCTTCAGCAAGCCGCTCCATTCGGCATTCGGTGTATCGGTACGCAGCTGCGTTATCACCGTCGATGCTCCCGAAATTACCCTGCCCATCGATCAACGGACAACTCATCGAAAAATCCTGCGCCATGCGAACCAGCGTATCGTATATAGACTGATCACCGTGAGGATGATAGTTACCGATAACTTCCCCAACTACTTTGGCGCACTTCGAATACGCATGACTGTGTGTAAGCCCTAATTGCCGCATAGCGAACAAGATACGTCGATTCCCGGGCTTCAGGCCATCGCGCACGTCGGGTATAGCGCGCCCGATGTTGACACTAAGCGAATACTGCAGATACGCCGAGTGCATGATATCTTCGATATTAACAGGTATATACTCTTTTCTCTGTTTCTCTTCTGCCATGGGGGAATACGAGTTGTTAGTTGTTAGTTGTTAGTAAAATCATCTTATAATCGAAGAGGTTACAATTCTATTGACGGCTCACAGCTCACGGTCGTCGACTAAAATATAAGTATTAAATATCCAGGCCTTTTGCGGTCGCAGCGTAACGCTCGATATACTCACGCCGAGGTGCGACCTCTCCGCCCATTAATAAAGTGAAAATCCTTTCTGCCTGAAATGCGTCGTCCATGGTCACTCTAATCATTTTCCGGTGCTCTGGATCCATTGTGGTATCCCACAATTGATCAGAGTTCATCTCACCCAACCCCTTATAACGCTGAACCTGCACGCCCTGCCGGCCGGCGATGAGGATATTCTCGAAAAGTGCCATGATCGACTTAACGGCTATGGCATCTCCGGTTTTCGAATTCGTGATTTCGAATAACTCCTCGGCCGTGCCGTACAATTCGTCGATCGTAAATTGATTTTTAGTCAACGTTCGAGAAATATCCCCGAAAGACTTCGCCTCATAAACCCGGGATAACTCGATCATCGGGTGAAGTTGGTCGGGCTCGGGCTCCTTCTGAATACTTTCGGCGGGCGGGATATCGTCCTCAGATGATATCTCTTCGGACAGTTCCTCCGCCTCTCGTTCGATCAGTGGAAGCTCGCGTGTGATCTCATCTATTAATCGCGCCTCATCCTCATCGGAATACACGAAATGTTCCTGCGTTTCGCCGTCGCGCTTCACGCGTATTCGTGCGATCGGAAATTCTCCTGTGTCACGATTCTGTTCGCCGACATAGACGCTCGGCTCTATGCCATGCCGTATGAGGCTCATCGACAAATTGCGAAAGTCCCTGACGATTCCGCGCAACGATTTAATCGTTTCCTGTGATAATTCTTCGCCATTTATTCGGCGGATAGCAAGGTTATCAATTCCATTCTCGAACAGAAATGTTTCGAGCTGTTCCTCGGTATCGACGTATTCTTCTTTTTTACGTTTTTTTATCTTAAACAACGGCGGATTTGCGATATAAATGTATCCTTCGTCGATTAACGGCTTCATTTGTCTGTAGAAAAAAGTCAGCAGCAACGTGCGGATATGTGATCCGTCGACATCGGCATCTGTCATAATCACTATCTTGTGATATCGGGTTCGCGTGATATCGAACTCGTCGGAGCCAATTCCACAGCCGATCGCGGTGATAAGCGCCTGAATTTCGTTGTTGTTCAAAAGTTTGTCTAAACGCGCTTTCTCGACGTTCAACAACTTCCCCCGAATTGGAAGGATTGCCTGATAAGAACTGTCGCGCCCCTGCTTCGCGGAGCCACCGGCTGAATCGCCCTCGACGATATAAACCTCACATTTCGCAGGATCCTTCTCTGAACAATCTGCAAGTTTCCCGGGAAGCGAAAAATTCTCTAGTGCTCCTTTACGCTGGGTCAGCTCTCGAGCCCTTTTGGCTGCCTCACGAGCGCGAGCGGATAGCAAGGTCTTATCTACGATGCTCCGTGCTTCCTGCGGATTTTCCTCAAGATATTCGCCAAGCCCCTCATTCACAACCTGCGCGACAATACCCATTACGTCGCTGTTGCCTAACTTGGTTTTGGTTTGGCCCTCGAACTGCGGTTCCTGAATCTTAATGCTAATGACGCAGGCAAGCCCTTCGCGGACATCGCTGCCTGTCACAGGTTTCTCGTTCTTATGCGCGTTACTGTTCTTTAGATAGCTATTTATAGTCCTTGTAAGTGCTGTTTGGAATCCAGTCAGATGTGTGCCGCCTTCGATGGTATTGATGTTATTGGCATAGCTAAAAATGCTTTCGCTAAAACTGTCGTTATACTGCAGGGCGACCTCGACTACAGACCCTTCTTTCTCCGTCTGGAAATAAATAACACCAGATAGTGGCTGCTTGCCGGTATTAAGATGCTCAACGAACTCAACGATGCCGCCTTCATAGCAAAACGTGTCTTTTCGAATACCCTCGTCCGGCCGTTCATCGACCAAATTGATCGTAATCCCTTTGTTTAAGAACGCGAGTTCGCGGAGTCGATTCGCAAGGATATCCCACTTATACTCGGTCACGCTAAAAATAAGCGCGTCTGGTTTGAACGTTATTTCCGTGCCAGAATCGCGTGCGGGACAAATCTTAGTTAGCGTCGTCGTTGTATCACCGCGTTCGAATCGCATATGGTAGGTGCCGCCGTCTCGTCGCACCTCTACCTCGAGCCATTCACTCAATGCATTCACGCACGAAACTCCAACGCCATGAAGGCCACCCGACACTTTATAGGAATTATGGTCGAATTTACCGCCGGCGTGAAGCACAGTGAGGACGACTTCGACCGCCGGCTTTCCCTCGGTTTCGTGCATATCCACGGGAATACCGCGACCGTTATCTGTCACCGTAATACTATTATCAATGTGGATAGTCACATTGACATTCGTACAGAACCCTGCGAGCGCTTCATCTATACTGTTATCTACAACCTCATAGACAAGATGATGCAACCCGCGCTCTGCGGTGTCACCGATATACATGCTCGGCCGTTTCTGAACGGCTTCCAATCCTTCCAGAACTGTTATACTGCTCTGATCGTAGCTTTCCGGACTGGTTTCTTCTACCGGCTCTTCGGGTAAGTCTTTATTATCGTTGTCGTCCATAGGTGGTTGACCGTTATGATGTCGAATAATGGGAAAAGGATTTCGTTTTCGACCGTAGCCTGATTAATTTTGGAATTTTGGAATAATCCATGGGTTTGGCATTGGGTCGATACTCTTGGGAATCAGTAAGACGGGATTGAGGAGCGGCGCATGGAGTGCATAGTCAACTATCAAGATCGTGAATTCGCTATGGTCAGTATTGGCAATATCGCCCTCCGTGGATCATGCCTAGAATCGGGGTCTTTCGTTCTACCGATTAATCTATGGTAATTGTAATACTTAAGCAATCTTCCGAACGAAAAAAAAAGGGGCAAATGCCCTTATTTTTGCCTTAACTATCATAATTAGCCATTTTTGCTAATTTTAATGTCACGTTCCAAATTTCTAAAAAAACGTTTTTCGCCGATTAATCACGAAAGCCGCGCCCAATCGATCCGCGCGGGACGACCAATCGGAGTCGAAATCGGGATCGCTACCGAAATCGTTGTTCAGTTTTTGTGCGAATAGGAACACGGAGGAATGATCCCGATTTCGATAGCGAAAAAAATAGGACACGGATCGATTCCCATTGGGTTAGCAGGTAAAATGCAAACCGCGTGTTTCCGAAACATTCCGTATTCGAGGCTATCCATTGGCAAACTCTGTGGATTTGGGATCTCTGTGGGTGGGATCACAGTCACATTGTTACTATTCGACAGGACGCTTAATTGCCCACTTCCCTCCACACAGAACACCGGTTATCTCGCCGTATACGGTCTTATTATGGAACGGTGAGTTTCGTGACTTCGAGCAAGTTTCGTTTATATCTATATTATACGATTTGTTATGATCAAATATGGTGACATCTGCGCGCTCTCCGGACCGCAAACCACCTGCCCGAAGATTCAATACAGACGAAGGCCCGACAGTAAACCTGGAAACCAACTCACTAAGTGTGAGAATATTCGTCAAGACCAGCTCAGTTAGACATAGAGAGAGAGCGGTTTCGAGTCCGATAATGCCGAAAGGGGCGTCGACAAAATTCTTCACTTTCTCAGCGGGGGAATGGGGCGCATGATCAGTTGCGATCGTGTTTATGGTTCCGTCGGCTACGGCCTCCAGCAATACCTGGCGGTCATTTTCGGTCCCCAGCGGCGGATTCATCTTGGCGTTTGTCCCCATGATCGGCAGAATGTCATGGGTCAAAACGAGGTGATGCGGGGTTACCTCCGCAGTCACGGGAAGGCCATCCTCCTGCGCTCGTCGGACGAGTTCGACGGATTTATGAAAGCTGATATGCTGGATATGAATCCTCGCTCCGGTCTTTCTGCTCAGCTCAATGTTTCTCGCGACAATATTGCTCTCGGCCTCCCCTGGCATTCCGGGCACATCGAGTAACTTCGAAATTTCTCCGTCCCGCATTGCGCCGCCAGCGTTAATGGCGCAATCTTCACAGTGATCAATCACCGGTAAGTCCGTATCGTACGCCAACTCCATTGCCCGTAACATCAGGTCGTAACTCTGGACACAATCCCCATCATCTGTTAGGGCAACGATGTCTGTTTCTTCTCTTAACCGGACGATGTCGGTGAGTTCAACTCCGGCTCGCTGCTTCGTAATACATGCGCTTTTCAGTGTTTCGACCACCGCGGATTCGGCGATACGGCGATCCAGGTCTTTGACAGCTTCTACGGAATCTGTAGGCGGCTGTGTGTTTGGCATCAATAAGACTTTTGTGAACCCGCCGGCTGCGGCTGCTTTTGTTCCGGTTCCTATATCTTCTTTGTATTCCTGTCCCGGCTCGCGGAGGTGTACGTGCATGTCGATCAGCCCAGGCGTTACGATACACTCTGACGCGTCGAAGGTCTGGAGATCAGGCGAATCGCATAGATCTGACGGGTCTACAATAACGCCGTCGGAAACGCCGATGTCTGCAACCATGTCAACCTTATTATAGGGATCGATGATTCGTCCGTTTTTTATTATAATTTTCATCACTTGAACTATATAATCTCGTCACTATGTGGTCAATGCGGAACCACAACATCTTGGGGCAAACGACGCAAGTATGTACAAAATATAGTAGGCTAGGGATTCATGGCGAAAGGGGATAACACGGTGAGGGCGGAACAAGATTGACGCACCTGTTGTTCGTGCTCTGCGAGAAAAAGGATCTTTATATTCGGCCCGGCGTCAATGGTAAAATAAATCGGAATTCCGCTGTGGCGCATTTCCTGAATTTTGTGAATGGTCTTTACGGTTTCCGGCACCCAGTAGATCACTGGCGGCCAGGAGTCCATCATGGTCGCGTGCATCGCCAGTGCGTTTGACTCGGAAACTCTTCCGAGAACCTCGAAATCGCGGGCTTTGATCGCATCGATCAGCAGATTCATATCCCTCTCAACTTTATCAGGCCACGCGTGATACAGGATTGACGTATCGACTGTTCGCTTCATTGCGTCTCTAGACGAAGTGCATTTCTCTGAAGTCGCGATTTCAATGACCCCGATTCGAAGATCCGGCCACGTGTAATTGAGTGCTTCCGCATAGCTATCCGAGCCGTTGCTAAGTTCGCCTTGGCGCCACTTGACAAACCCCTGGTAGACAGAGCGACATGCGCTACCGCTTCCAAGGCGCGCGAGAACGGAAAGATACCGGCGGCTGAGATCCCACGAAAACAGATCGTTGAGCGCGAAGACCAACGCCGCAAACCCGGAAGCCGAGGACGCGAGACCGGCTGCGGTTGGGACATTGTTTTCTGTTCTGACAGTGAAGAAAGTGTCCGCATCGGGTCGGAACATACTTAGAAAAAGCGAAATCCGTTTATAAAACTCTGACGACGAATCTTTGCACTCTCCGTTTAGATATACCTGGTCTTGTCCGCCTGCAATCGTTATATGCGTTGTGGTACCAAGCGGCTGTAGCGAAACTGACAGACTCGGCGTTACCGGTAGATTGAGCTCGGTATCGCGTTTTCCCCAGTACTTACACAACGCGATATTTATCGGCGCGAACGCAGAGCCTGCGTTTTTCAGATCCGATCGCGTAGTCTTTAATATTAGATCGACAACATGTTGTTTTTTCATTCTCGGTGACCGCAAGCGGTTCAATTTCAGATGGCCTAAGATTTATCGCAAGAGATTCCGAACGATATTTCGAAAACTCCATGGCGATCAACATAAGTGACTATACTGCAAGCAGTACAATTTTTGGCCGACTTTGAATTTGTCAGCTACGAGATTGCGAACGGTATATCGAAAACTCCCAGATGCTCGGTATATTCCGTTCATTGTTACCCGATCCTGACACCTTCGGGATCGATTTCCGCTGGAACCAACTCATGCGGGAAGCGTTCATTTTTTAAGGTTCCTAAGCCGACAACGCAGTCGCCAAGACCGGAACCAGATATTTTGGCCCCCAGTATTCCGGGATCCTGCCGTAGCGCGCAGACAATGGAAGCCAATTTCTGAGTATTCACTCCCAGTGCATCCATGATTCCTTGATTAATATTCATCAGTCGCCCGAACGCCGGAAGATTTCGTTCACGTATCGCGCCTACAGCGGACTCGACGCTATGGTCAATGACATCATAGAGATCACTATAAATCTCCGGATCCCTGGCGCGATTCGCCTCCACCGCCGCGATCACCGATACTGTCGGAGTTTTTTCCCCTGAATACACAAGTGTTATGGGGAAAGACGCCGGCAGTTCCAGGATATCGAGCGGGTCTTGTCGATACGCCAGCACGCCGCCATAGACGCTTGCTGCCACATCGGCTCCTGAACCGGTGCCCTGGACCTCCCGTACGATTGAGCAACTCTCCGAGAAAAGATTTTCGGGCAGGAGTGATTCGTTCAGGAGAACGTGCATCGCAGCCGTGGCGGCAACCGTCACTGCAGCGGATGAGCCGAATCCGATACGCTCGGAAAAGTCGGAGTTGATTTCGATATCAATTCCTGTTTCCAATCGATTTCTATACCTGGCGACGACCGTCAGAACGAACTGAAATGGTTCTCGAATCTCAAGATCGTCTATTTCCGCGTGGAATTCACCGAGTTGCGATCGGATCGTCAACTGTCGGTCGGGTCTCTTTTTAACGGTAAGGTAAATTCGACGATTTACCGCGGCGACCAGACATCGACGTCCGTGCAATACCGCGTGTTCCCCCAGCAGCATAATCTTTCCGGGCGCTGAGGCTTTAATTACTTCTGAGACCACGATTCTCTCCGCTGATCGATAAAAGGGTATAGTCGAACTTCTCACATAACTCTGCCAACTCGAAGTCCGCGAAAACGATTACGACTCCAGCGCGATCGCCTTTAACGGAACCGCCACCTGAGATTTTCGCCGCTCCGTTTCGGTCTTCGACCTCTCGCACGAATTCACATACCTTCTTCGGGACGACGCCGATCATCGTCAGCAGCCGGTGGTTCTCTCGGATATTGCGGTAAATCCCGGTGATATCATCTGCGGCAATAGCGAGTTCCAGTTCCAAGGCGACCGCTTCGAATTCCGTCCATATATCGGTACCAGCGTGGTTCTCCCGGACTTTCATAACGCATTCGCCAGTTGATGATTCCGGCGTCCCGGTAAGGACAATGGAGAAGGCCGTGCGCGGTGCGGCCAATCTCTTGATCGCATCGGTTTGGAAGCGTATGAAACCACCGTGCAGACAAACATAAGGGTCTATACCACTCGGTCTGCCATGCTGCAATCGTTCACATCTTAAAGCACATTCATAATAGTCACCCATGCCCAGCTCAACGTTATAAAATTCCGCTACAGACTTCAACACGCTGAGCGAAACGGCGGCTGACGCACCCATCCCGCAGCCGGGAGGTATATCGACGTCGACGGTAACGCGAACTCCGATACCTGCAGCAGCGTTATTCCTATTCGCAATCACTGCGTAAGCGTAGGGGATAAGCTCAAGCGGATTCGTGAGAACGCTCCCGATATCGCGTGCTTCGGCCGAGAACTCCTGATAGCGGTCGTTCAATCGGCAATATAATTCGAAGACGCCGTCTGCGGTGTACTCTACCTCGGATGACTGCTTACCCGCGCGAAACGCGAAGCGTATGGAAGACGATCCGTCCGATTCTACGCACGTGCGCGCGAAACGGTTGACGGCTGTGACCAGGGCGGGTTTTCCGTAAACCACCGCATGCTCGCCCGTAAGAATGATTTTTCCTGGTGCTATAGCAGTCATGTTAAGTTGCTTCCGCCTTGGTCTCCATTCGGGACTATGGCGCGACAAGGGTTGCTTCCGCGGTCGCCGATGTTATGGCATGACACGGGTTTCTGGTAATAGAAAATAACCTGTTCCCAGGGCGAAATCTATGAATACCGAATACTCGGGCTTGAATAAATCATCACGAATCTTACATTTCAGCGATTATTTACTTATAGTTCCTTTTCAGGAGACAGTGGAAGACTTTTGGGATAACGCGAACAAAATGTGCGAAAGATTCCCGACAATGATCGATGATCCGATGACAAGAAGGGAATCTGTACAGAAGGAGCCCAAATAATGGATTTCGAGGCAAATAACGATCAAACACTTATACGTCGAAAACCGTGGGAAAGAAACTTAAAGGCCGGAAAACAGGCGATGAAAAACGGCGAGTACGACGAGGCGGAAAGACTGCTAAAGCTTGCCTTGACCGAAGTCGCGAAATTCGGCACGGACGATCCGCGTGCGGGCAATATTTGCGGCACCCTGGCAACGTTATGCACTAAACAGGGGAAAGTCGCGGAGGCAGAACACTTCTATAACGAGGTTATTCAAATATGGGAAGCCGCGTTTGGGAAGGACTATTCCGGGTTGGTAGACGTCTTCGATAGCTACGCTCAATTCTTATACAAGCAGGACCGCAAAGAAGAGGGTGACGAGCTTCGGCAACGGTCCCGGAAGGTCAGCAAGCGCGGCGATGATTCCGGGTCTTCGTCCTAGGAGCCCACCAGTGGGTTTCCTTTTTAACCCTCATTTTACAATACGAAACGGGCTCACAATATCGAAGATTTCCGCCAAGTTTCAGAGGAGCCCACCAGTGGGTTTCCTTTTTAACCCACATTTTACAATGCGAAACGGGCTTTCAATGTCGAAGATTTCCGCCAAGTTTCAAGGGAGTAAAATAAGCGAACATTCCCATTCGTAATTTTGCTTCGAAAGCGAGCAGTAATGCCTTAAGGGTATTGCCCGAAATCCTCGGAGCAGAATGGGGGCAGAGACTGCAAGCAGTCCAATTTTTGCAAGCAGTGCTATGCACGGAGTGCCCTCATGCGTCGCGCATAAGGATGCGGAGTCAACAAATACTTTCGTACGAACTTTGTCGAATCTAGCCTGAATAATTCATCAGTATTCTGCTACAAGCCCCAATCTCTGCTCAAATAAGCCGATTAGCTCAACTTTACATCTCAGTGAATGAATATTCACTTTCGCCGTCAAGTTTTCTCTAATCGATTTATTATGAGCGAGTTAAGCGCTCTCGCGACGAATCGCATGAATTAATTAGGCTAGACTGCGTTTTCGACCGCTTGTTGTGCCGCAGCCAATCTTGCGATCGGTACCCGATACGGCGAACAACTCACATAATTCATTCCGATCCGTACGCAGAATTTCACACTTTCCAACTCCCCGCCGTGCTCCCCGCAAATTCCTATTTTCATCTTAGGCCGCGTCGTACGTCCCTTTTCTATCCCCATTTTCACTAACATCCCGACCCCTTCCTGGTCAAGCACCTGGAACGGATCAGCCTTGAATACGCCGGCCTTCGTTTCATCGACGTAATCCGGGAGGAATCGTCCGGCGTCATCTCTTGAAAGGCCCATGGTTGTTTGGGTAAGGTCGTTGGTTCCGAACGAGAAGAACTCGGCGGTTTCCGCGATTTTATCAGCAATCAATGCCGCACGCGGGATTTCGATCATTGTTCCTACAAGGTACGGGATCTTTTTCTTGGTCATCTTTTTCGACGCGAGAACCTCATCTGCAACCGCTTTTACACGTTCGCTCAATATCTGCATCTCCTGTTGCGCCATTGTCAAAGGAATCATTATTTCCGGATTTACAGCGACTTTTTTCTTTGCGACATTGCAAGCGGCCTCCATAATCGCTCGAACCTGCATCTCCAATATTTCCGGATAGGTGATAGCAAGCCGGCACCCACGATGACCAAGCATCGGATTAAACTCGTGCAACTGCTCAACGCGTGACTTCACTTTTGCGAATGGGACTCCAATTTTTTTAGCCAAATCCTTTTGTCCCTTCTCATCATGCGGCACGAATTCATGGAGCGGCGGATCGATAAGCCGTATTGTCACCGGCCTTCCCTTCATCACCGTAAATATTCCTTCAAAATCCTTGCGCTGGAACGGCAGTAATTTATCCAACGCTTTGACTCGATCTTCAATATTCTCCGCGATTATCATTTGGCGAATCGCGTCGATTCGCGCCTGGGTTTCGAAAAACATATGCTCCGTACGGCACAAACCGATTCCTTCGGCGCCCATTTCCAGGGCTTTTGCAGCATCTTCGGGTGTGTCAGCATTGGTCCGCACATTAACAGTCCGATATTTATCAACCCACTTCATGATCGTCTTAAATTCTTTTGGCAGTGTTGGATCGACCAAAGGAAGATCGCCGCCGTAGACCTCCCCGTTTGAGCCGTTGAGGGTCACGAAATCGCCTTGTTTAATGGTTTTTCCGCCTATCTTCATCCGCTTCTTTTTATAGTCAATCTGCAAGGACTCACACCCAACGATACAACATTTCCCCCAGCCCCTGGCAACCACAGCTGCATGGCTGGTTTTTCCGCCAGTCTGAGTGAGAATTCCTTTCGCGGCGCTCATTCCGCCGACGTCCTCTGGACTCGTTTCTTTACGGACCAGCACAACGCGCTGCCCGTTTGCTGCCGCTGTCTCGGCTTCAGACGCGGTGAAATATACCTGGCCTGCCGCTGCCCCGGGGACAGCGTTTATACCCGCAGTCAACGCGGATTTAGTTAATTCCGCTTTCGACAGTTTCGGGTCGATATCGGGGTAGAATAAACGTTCGATATCTTCAGGAGTAACACGACAAATGGCCTCCTGCTCGGTGATTAGCCCTTCTTTAACCATGTCCGCAGCCATCTTAAATGTCGCCATCGGCGTTCTTTTACCGCGACGCGTCTGAAGCATGTAGAGGTGGCCTTCTTCAACGGTAAATTCGAGATCCTGCATATCCTTGTAATGGGTCTCTAACTTTGCCCGCACGTCCATTATCTGGGAGTACACTGTTTTATTTCTTTTACGTAGTTCCGTGAGTTTGACGGGTGTCCGAATCCCTGCTACAACGTCTTCGCCCTGAGCATTGAAGAGGTAGTCTCCGTAGAACTCGTTCTTCCCGGTGTTCGGATCCCGGGTAAACGCGACTCCTGTGCCGGAAGTTTCCCCCTTATTCCCGAAAACCATTGTACATATGTTGACGCCGGTACCGCCGGCATCGATCTCGCTGAATTTCTCGATCTTACGATATGTAATGGCTTTTTCCGCCATCCAGCTATTGAACACTGCGTTTATCGCTCCGACAAGTTGGTCCCAAGGGTTCTGGGGAAATGCGGAGCCCACCATTTTCTTGTATTTCTTTTTAAGCTCGTCACATAACCGTTTTAATTCGTCAGCGTTGACTTCAGTATCCTGGACCGGCTCACCCTTCTTCCGTTTGAGCCGTTTCGCGACGACAGTTTCTTTGAACTCATCGAATGCGCCCTCGAACTCGTCCTTACTCAATCCCATAGCAGTGCTTGCGTACATCATGATAAAGCGCCGGTACCCGTCGTACGCGAACCGTGGATTTGAGGTCTTGGCCGCTTGCCCCTCGACAGACTGATCGTTGAGTCCGAGATTAAGTATGGTTTCCATCATGCCCGGCATCGATACGGACGCCCCTGAACGCACCGAGACGAGTAGCGGATCCTTCGGATCACCAAGCTTCTTCCCAGTAGTTTTTTCCAGCTTCCTGAGATTATCCTGCACCTGTTTCTTAAGCCCAGCCGGCCACTTCTTGCCGTCTTTGTAGTAACTTGAACAACTTTCTGTTGTCAGTGTAAACCCCGGCGGGACAGGAAGTCCAATATTCGTCATCTCTGCTAAACCCGCGCCTTTACCGCCGAGCAATTGTTTTTGATCACCACGCCCTTCAGCTTTACCACCGCCAAAAAAATAGACATACTTTTTCGTCGCCATCGTCAATATCTCCTTGTTATAGACTGGACTGCGGACAGTCCAATACTTTTCCAATCTGGAACCAATCGCGCAAGAGATTCGGAACCGTAGTTCAAAAAAACTCCACAGCGATCAGGTTAGGTAATGAATTTAAGGTCGTCTCTCCGTATTCGCCGGAGTCCGCTTGTGCGGACCGCACGAGCGGAGTCCGTCCATACGGACCAAAAATTGTACTGCTTGCAGTATACTCTCGTAAGCGTTGTTGCAGAATTCAGTTGTCGCGAATGGGGTCTCAACCAGAAATTTAACACCTCGAGGGCCAGTCCCGAGGGAATTGTTTATTAAAATACTAAGCCCCTGAGCAAAACAAATGATAGTAGTGATGATTCGGGATCTTGCAAGCTGAATTCCGAAAAAACAAAGGGGCCGAGACTACGCGATTTTCAGAGGGATAAGAGGCACCGGATATCTGTACCGAACGTCTTCATCCCGCATGCGGGACGAAAAATCGTTCGCGGTGTCTTACTCAATCATTTTGAAGTCGTACAACCTCGGTAACTCATCGATCCCAGGCCAGCTAAAAGCGCTAGCGATCGTGTTTTGCGGGAGGCTTATAACGGCTCAGGAATTCTTCCTTATACTCCGCAAAGGTGCCATGGTTAATACGTTCTCGGATCGTTGCCATTAACGACTCGTAGAAAAACAGGTTGTGAAGCGTTAGCAACCGTAGCCCGAGTATCTCGCCAACATTCAGCAAATGGCGAATATACGCTCTGGTAAAATTGCGGCAGGCGTAACAGCCGCAGTCGATCGCGATCGGTGTAAAGTCAGCTTTGTAACGAGCCCCTTTAATTTGAAGCATCCCGTCTTTGGTGTACGCGCACCCGTTGCGTCCGACGCGAGTGGGGAGTACGCAGTCGAACATATCGATGCCCTTCGCGACGGCGGCGACTATCTGAGGCGGAGTCCCGACGCCCATAACGTACCGCGGCTTTTCATCCGGCAGCGCCGCTGCGACCCAGTCGACCACCGCGTACATGACGTCCTCCGGCTCACCGACGCTGACTCCGCCGATCGCGTAACCGTCGAAATCCATGCGGACAGTTTCCTCGACGGCACGAAGTCGCAGGTCCCGGTGATTCGAACCCTGAATAATTCCGAAGTAAAGTTGACCAGGCGCCCGGGCCTGGGTTCGACACTGAGCCGCCCAGCGCAACGTTCTCGTTAGAGACCGGGATGCCGCCTCGTGGTCGCATGGATATGGCGGGCATTCGTCGAAAACCATCGCGATATCAGACCCAAGAACGGCCTGAATCGCCATGGCCTCTTTCGGACCGAGAAACATTTTCGAACCGTCAAGGTGCGACTGAAACTCGACGCCTTCATCCGTGATCCGCCGTAACTTCGCCAGGGAGAAGACCTGGTATCCGCCGCTATCAGTTAAAATCGGTTTATTCCAGTTCATGAACTGATGCAGTCCACCGGCGGCCCGTATCACTTCAACTCCCGGGCGAATATTCAGATGGTAAGTGTTCGACAGGATGATGCTCGCGTTGATCTCATCGAGTTCGCGGGGAGAAACTGATTTAACCGACCCCTGCGTGCCAACCGGCATGAACGCCGGAGTTACTATATCGCCGTGAACCGTCTTTATGATACCGGTTCGGGACGATGTATGCTTGTCGCGTTGCAGGATTGAATAAACCATGGGCATAGACTGCGGGCAGTCCAATTTTCAGAAGAGCCGACCAGTCGGCTTAACTCTTGAACCGATTTAATAGAAAGCGAAACTTTGAGTTAAGACACGCTAGAGCGTAAACTCCAACGGGGGACCTTAACAACACTAATCTTCTGGTATGCGGGTAGCACCCATTGGAGTTCACATTTTTGCCTAAGGGCCGTTTCGCAAGCTCAGCGGTGTGGTATTTATTTTCAGGAATTTAAGAACCACGCTAAAGCGTGAACTCCAACATGCGCTTCGCCCGTGTTATCTGGACGGCGAATATCGCCAGCCGCCGCGAGTCATGGCGTCACAAGCACCGGCGGCTGAGGACGTCCGCCCTCCATGAACATCGCCGGGGCGAATCAGATCGAAGTTTCAGAGGTGCCCACCAGTGGGTTTCCTTTTAACCCACATCTTACAATACGAAACGGGCTCGCAGTAGAAGTTTGTGGAAGACTACGATTATGATTACGAGTACGATTACGAGGAAAATCCAACGAAAAGTTCGCTGGATTTGGGTATAGCGATCCGTCAGTGATAGATTAAGTAGGGTTGAATTCTTCGGTTAAATTGCGACAAGTCACGGGACCAGCTATTTATGATCTGGCGCGCTGTGTGTCCGTGTAGCAGTGCTTCACGGATTTTAGATGTACCCATGGCTTTATCGAAAGAATTTAATCGATCATTTTTCCAGACAAAATGCTTGGGATAGTAGCGCTGCAGATACTCAAGAATAAAGATTTCTGTTCGCGCGGGCAGAAATTTCCCTGGATCGATAACATTGAACTTGACCCCCTGGGTCTTGCGCCCCTTGAACATACCCTTCGCGGGCAGAAAAAAGTACGGCTTGAACTGGACGCCGGGCAAGTTTTGCTGATTGAGATAGGTCGCCGCATGATTTCCGTCGAGCCACGGTGCGCTGATCAGCTGGAACGGATACGCTGTGCCGATTCCGATGTCGATGATTCCCATGACGCCGATAGTCCCTGTTGCTGCGAAACAGTAGGCGGACTCCGGAGTTGGAATATTCGGCGACGGCGGCATCCAGTTAAGATTCGTATCGCGCCAGCTCATCCCGCGGCTATATCCGGCTACGGGAATTACGATTAACCGGCATCCGAGCTGATACTCACGGTTAAGGTATCGGGCTAACTCACCGACGGTCAGGCCGTAAACACGAGGTATCGGATAAAGACCGATAAAAGATTGCCACTTATCCTCAGTGACGGGGCCGTCAATTTGCTGACTGCTTAAAGGGTTCGGACGGTCAAGAACAATAAAGCTTTTACCGCTTTCGCCGGCAGCGGCCATTGCTTCGGCCATGCTCCAAATATACGTATAAGCGCGACTTCCGACATCTTGAATATCGTAGATGAGCGTGTCGATCGTATCAAGCGCGACTCTCGGCGGGCGATGATCGTCTCCATCGTATAACGAATAGATCGGAAGTCCAGTTTTTGAGTCAACCGTTTCCTTGACCTTTTTCCCTGCCTTCATCACCCCGCGAATTCCGTGTTCAGGCGCGAATAATGCGACGAGATTAATATCCGGATGCTCATAAAGCAGGTCAATGCTTGACAAACCCTTAGTATTTACCCCGGTTTGATTTGTGATCAAACCGACGCGATGCCCTTTGACCAGGGACGTATACCCCTTCAAGAACACGTCAACACCCGGGTGCACGGTATTGGCGAAACCCGCCGTGCAGAACAATAGGCAAAGACAAGGCCAAATTGAGATCGATCTACTGCACAGGCGTTGGCGTGACACGTGGATTGCAAGTAATTGATTCTTTAACAATCTTCTATCCAGGTTAACAAGAATTTTAGAGAACATGTCAAAAACCTGATTGGCGTCGGGATAAGGCCTCATGTGATCACCGGAATATCGATCTTCTTACCCTCGGGCGTAAACGGCGCGCGAAATTCCTTTTCGAAGTCGTAGCCATTGGCAAAATCCTTTATAGAATCTTCCGGCCGTGCGTGCAGGAGGTTATGGTCGATCATGTTAAAAACAATGTTTCCGAAGTCTTCCGTACGCGTTATACCCCACTCTCTAAAAACGTAATGTGCCATAGCACCGAATCGGTCTAAAACGCATAGCCGTATCCCATCTAATAATTCGTGCCCATTAAGATGAAAATCTCTCTTTTCCCGATCGGCATGGAACGACTCGAGTGAATAAGAAACGGCTTCTTGTACGAAAAGATACGCCTCAAGTGGATAACGCGAGTCACCGTCGATGATTTTGTAGATCGTTTGATAGTAAGAGTCGGGAAGATTCATTGCTGTTGATTCTTGTGCATACGCGCAATAATCTTGTCAGCTATTTCCGATGGATCGCTCTCGTATGTCTGGCTTCGAGAACGCCAATCCCATGAAAACCCATCGGTTGGGGAACGCGGAATGAGATGAAGGTGCACATGAGGCACAGCCTGGCCGGCACATTGACCATTTGCCAAGTGGAGATTGAATCCATCGGCGTCAGTCGCGCGCACCGCGGCTTGAACAATCTTCGGGGCAAGCTGAAAAATTCTAGCGAGGGTTGGTTCCGGGACAGTTGTCAAGCTTGTATGATGCTCTTTGGGAATAATAACAGCATGCCCCGGATTAATCGGTGCGACATCCAGGAAACACAAGATTAACTCGTCTTCAAACAGCCTATCAGCCGGGAGATCGCCGGCATTAATTTTACAGAAAACGCAATTGGATATTCCCATAATATACTGGTTCGAACGTACGGGGAACCACGACAAGCTGTGCGTAAGGCGCGTGGGATCGCCTGGAGACACCACACTAGCGCCTGGCAGTAAAGGTTCTCTGACGATTATTTTGGCTGTGCGATATCGAGAATTTTTACCCTCGACAAGGCTTGGCGATGTCCTTGTTTCCGCCGGTATCCCTTGCGTCGTTTCATTTTAAAGACGACAACTTTTTTGTCCTTAAATTCGTCGACCAGCGTAGCACTGACCGATGCATTTTTTAAATACGGGTCCCCGACTTTCAGGTCCTTATCTCCGGCGATTGCCAATACTTTATCGAAAGTGAAATTTGAGTCACTCCCGGTACTAATTCGTTCAATATCAATAACATCCCCGGATTCGACTTTGTATTGCTTGCCGCCGGTTTCTATAATTGCGTACATACTCTTTTACCTCAGTTCTTTCTTTAAGCTTCAATAATAGTTACGTCATCACTAATATGTATATTCGCATTAGCAGCGACGTTCGGATCAAGCTGCGGGACGACCTCAAGCGGAAAGTCCGCGTCGATCCGAATTTCCAGTTCCCCAGATTCCTGATGGCTCCAATCCACGGCGATGGTTCCTTGCTGAAAGCGGATTTTCGCGCGTACCCATTCGCATGCGGTTAACACCGGATTGAAATAGATTCGCGAGCTTCCAGGTTCCGCGGGGTGGATACCAACGATATCGCGAATATAGAAGAAATTCGGTGATATCCCATATCCGTGGCACGTACTGTGAGTCTGTTCCGGGCTATATTCAACATCAGGACAGAATTTATCCCACCATGTCATTGCGCCCTCCTGCAGCATTTTTCCCCAGTAATAGCGCATATACTCGATCGCCCAGTCGCGTCGATTAAGGCTGAACGCCATCTCGAGGAGGAAATATTTAAAGTACGGATTCTCGTTATCCTTATCAGTGATTACCTCCTGATAAGGCGCGTAATCGAAGAAAATCTTATCGAAGATCGCATTACATCCATCGGCGTCTACGATTCCGGCGTAAGCAGCCAACACATTGGTTTGCATGGAGTAAACTTCTGAGCGTTTACCGTCATACCAGCAGTCGGCGAACAGTCCTTTTTTGTTATCCCAAGTCAACTCACGCAGCGCGCCCGCGATTTTCGCGGCTAATTCTTTGCATTCGGCCGCCTCGTCTTTGTGTTCCACCAATGAGAAAATCCATTCGGCCTTCGTAAGGCTGAGACAATACAACGCGTTAAGCGCGGTTGGGATCCCTTTCTGTTCGATCGTCAGATCGTAGTCAATCAAAGACGGGACTTCATACGGCTCCTCAAGGTTACCGATCGCTCCTGTTTCAGGGAGGGAAATTCCGTTAAAAAATCCCAGGAGCCGTTGCAGATGAGGAATCATCGCTGTCAGGAACTGTTTGTCGCCGGTGTAAAGGACATGTGCCTGCAGCCATATTGGCCACAATAATCCGAAATCATGGTACCGGACTGATAGATCGCTAGGGACAACCGATGGGATCTCTCCGGTTTCATACTGTGCATCGGCGAAGTCTCTCAACGCCTTCTCAGACAACCGGCGATCGCCGTAAATCATCAGGCTGGCGATCCCCTGAATCATCGCGTCACCGAGAAGCTGGGTTTCAAGGCAACCTGCGGAACTCAAAAACTGATAATCGTAGGTAGCGCTTAGCGTGTCTAAACCGATCTCCCAAATCTCATTCATGAGCTCATCTGAACATGAAAACGAGTTCTGGTCGTTAAGATTAAACGTAAGTCGGCGAATGCCGATATCCTCGAGCGTTACTTTCGCAGCGGCGTGGGCGACAACTATCATTACATACTTCATCCCTTGCGGGCTAATCGCCTGCCAGTTTAGAGTCCCATCGGCAAGTGTAAGCGAATAGATTCGACGAATGCCGCGGTTGTGGGGTATTACAATATTACCCTGAAGAGTCTCGCCATAGACGATGTGGACCTTATCCCCACCGCTACCAGTGATAGAGAATTCCAAGCATCCGCGTTGAAATCGATTGATTTCGACGACGGCATATTCTCCCTGTGACATCTCAATAAATTCCAGCGGTTCCTCAAAGAGTTCCCCTGCCTCATAGTCATAGGTAAGAAGGTGCGCCGCTTCGTCACATGGATGAATCGCGTAATACGAGCTCTGTGACAATCCCTCTAATGACAGCGTTCCAGCGGCCCTGCTAAACGGTATATCAAGCGGGCCTGCAAAGTTCCATCCCGGCAATCCGAATGCGCTCATGTTCTTTACGAACTTAAACTCGCCTTCGCTCACATCTGGAAACACGATCGTTATACCTGCAGAATTACTCCCGATCTGCTGATATAGCAAGATACGATTCCACCCTTCTTTCAAGGTCATACTACCTTCAACAAAGGTTGTGCCGCCCTCCTGATAACACTTTGGACAATTCCAAGCAGGGTCCTGCCAGTCCGGATTTCCCATATCTCCCTGTTTCTTAACGAGCTCGTTATTGACGAACAGGCAATAGGGGTCATCTGAGAAAATATAAAATGGCGTCTCCGGGAGTGGTTCGGATCCTTCGACGAAAGTTTCAGAGACGTACAAACCTTTTGCGTTCTTTATCACCCCGGGAATAAAGACATGCGTCGTTGCCTTTTCGTGGGTGGCTTTCCCAACAAATATTAGATTGTCGAATAATATTTTCTCGGATACCGGGTCGAGATTTAGCTCCGGCACGAAAACGTCGACGTCTGGGTTCACCGGTTCAATGTTCGTCACACGATCCCACGCGGACGCATTGAAGTTTAGCTGAGTCCAATTATTTGGATACTCTCGGCAGTCCAGTGTTTCGATAAAACCGCCGCGAGCCGATACGCGAGGTTGATGTTTCCGATAGAATTTCCCGGGGTTAAATCTCCAGCCCTCGCCGGACCACAAAAACGGTTGCTCCTCAACGTTCAATTGACACCAAAAACCACTTTTCTTTTGCGGCCGATCAGATCGCGACACTGCTGCGTTATGCGCGATAACGGCTATAACGTTGTTCCCCATCTCCAGGCAAAATCCGATATCAAAGTAGGCGATATTGTATCGATTTCCTCTAGACGGCGACGGCCCGTATGCCAGATGCCGGCCGTTCACGTAGATATGGAATAATGTCCCCGCAGTTGCCCATAGTTCCGCCGTTCTCGGCGCCTCGTTCAACGTAAATTTGCGCCGAAACAGCGCATACCCGTCCACTTCTTTGCGTCTTGAATCTTTCCAAATCCACTGCCCCTGCAGCGGCTCGGGTAAACCTATATCTTGCATAGTAATATCTCCAGACTGACGGTCCGTCGTATATCTTCTTAGACGGGGAGCAGTCCAATTTTCGGTCCGAACGGACAGACTCCGCTACTGCGGAGATGATTTTCTATTAATTGCTCGGAGATTCCGACAACTCCAAAAGCCGTTAATGGGATAAACGCCCGCAATCTAGCGTGATTTCGCGGGAATTTCCAGTTCCATTGGCTGTTTATAAATTTCCGGCAAATTCTTCGTGCCGATTTATTCTATCTCCGCTTGCACTTCTCGCATGACCTGAGAGATCCCGGAAAACGATTTCTTTATGATATAAATTTTCACGGTCGGTTCACCGGTAAATTCACCGTTGGCAGTTGATGTACCGGAAATCAGCAGCGGCACGTCGAATTTTCTACAAGTCAGCTTCAACTTACCCAAAGCGTGCTTCGACAAATCGGACGTCGCCCAAACCAGGCCGATATCCCGGCGTTTGGCCAGGCGAAGAAGCTTATCCCCGCCAAAAACCACTTGTCGCCGCGAGATCCCCAACCGGATACGTTCGGCGAATTTCTCAAAACTCAGCGCTCCAACCTTCGTTATACCCGATTCATCCATGATAGAACGTGCCCACGATTCTCGGTGCTGCCGCGATCGTAATCGGAAAACCGTTATTACGTCGCATGATACGGACCGAAAGAAATCCGATTTTGTACCGCAAGCGGTACATTTTTTCGGACGACTTCGAAATGATTGCGTAAGAGACTCCGAACGATTTTTCGTCCCGCATGCGGGATGAAGACGTTCGGTATAGTTTAGTTCGACGGACTCTCGCTGTGCGATGCGCGGAGTCCGATCAGGACGAACGCCGCTGCCGTGATCCGATGGTATAGATTTGGAACGTATCCTTTCCGCGCCGGTATTCTGCGTGCTTTCGGATTCGTTTACCCTTGCTGGAGTTCAGGAATTTTGGTTGCAGCAAGATAACGTCCCGAATCTTAGCGACTAATCTCCTTGGAACTGGATATGGCGCAAGAAACTCTGTGATTTCAGATGAAATTCGGCGTTCGATTCCTGCATAGTTTATCCATAACGGCTGAGTTTCATCGCCGTCGCCGAGTTCAGCTTCGAGGAACGGAAGGAGCATCGTCGTAAAGCCTGTTACTCGCGATGGAAAAATCTTATCCTCTCGCAGTTTTTGATCCCGGATTTTCAGAAGGTTCTGGCAGTGTTTTCCGGTGTCAGATTCCCACCGCTCTCCAAGGGCAGGCAACAGATATTTAAGGATCCCTGATTCATGGCACGCCTGGAAGATCGGATGAACGTATGGACGTTTGAGTATTTTGAAAATTTCCTCCAGAAGCCGCAATCGTGAACACGATTCGAGGTCTTGTGCGCTCTTCTCTATCTCGGTTGCCAATTCCGCGTCGAACGAGAAATCGTATTGTCCGGCCAGGATACAGGCTCTCAGCATTCTTACCGGATCCTCCGCGAGCCGTATCTTCGGAGGTCCGATTGTCCGAATCAATCGTGTCTTCAGGTCGGGGAGTCCACCGATAAGATCAACGGGCGTTCTCGTCGGCTGAAATGGGTCGTAGTAAAGCGCGTTTATAGTGAAGTCCCGTCGGAACGCGTCGTCCTCCAGGCTTCCGAAACAATTGTCGCGCCACACGATCAAACCTGAATCCGTGTCTCGCCCTTTGCGCTCATCGACTGACGGCATTCTTCGAAACGTGCTAACCTCGATAACTTCTGCGCGGAAATAGACATGTACGAGACGAAAGCGGCGGCCTATTATACGCGCTTGGCGGCCGAAAACGCGCTTTACCTGCGCGGGATGTGCGCTCGTCGCCACATCGTAGTCTTTCGGCACTCGATCCAGCAGTAGATCCCGCACTGCGCCACCGACGATATACGCATCGTACCCGGCCGCACGCAGTCGCCTGATAACCTTGGTGGCGTTGCGAGAGATATCGTGTTTGCAAATCATCATCGACGCATAACTCCAAGATTTTCAGCGCGCTAGGAAATCGGTTTGTCGATTGGAATTCGATGCTGAAGACAACACGCTTTATACGTATTATACATCAACATCGCGATGGTCATTGGTCCGACCCCGCCAGGAACTGGTGTAATATACGATGCCTTCTCGCTTACTGAACCGAAGTCCACATCGCCGACCAGTCGATATCCTTTCTTGGTTGTTGAATCATCGACTCGGTTTATCCCGACGTCGATGACAACAGCACCGTCTTTGACCATATCTCCTGTTAGAAATTCGGCCTTTCCTAACGCAGCAATCACGATGTCCGCTGTCCGCGTAATTGCTTCAATATTTGTTGACCGGGAGTGACAGAGCGTTACGGTCGCGTTCGCGTTTTTATTTTTTCGTGATAATAACGTCGCCATCGGTTTTCCGACGATATTCGATCGCCCAAGGACGACCGCGTGACGTCCGACGGTTTCGACTTGATACCGATTCAATAGCACCATTATTCCCGCGGGGGTGCACGGATAAAAGCCGTCTTCGTCGCCGATCATTAACTTTCCGACGTTGCTAGGAGTAAAGCAATCGACGTCTTTTGTCGGTTCGATTGTATCGATGATTTCACGCTCGCTGATTTGGGGCGGCGGCGGCGATTGCACGAGGATTCCGTGTATCAAAGGATCCTGATTCAAATCTGCGATTACACTCACTACGTCCTCTTGGGACGCGGTTCTCGATAACTCGTGCTTACGCGAGTAAAACCCGAGCTCCGTCGAGACCTTTACTTTCCTGTTTACGTAGATTTTCGAGGCCGGATCGTCGCCAATTATTACAACCGCAAGTCCAGGCACCAACTCCGCGGTACGCTTCAGTTCCGATGCAGATTCCCGGACCTCGTCAAAAACCTGCTCGCTAATCATCTTACCATCCAAAATTTTCATACTTTCTAACCCATTAAATTTAGCTGGTTCAAAGTAAACTAGTGTCCTGTGTCTTAAATTCCCTTACATTTGATTACGTCTATTTTAGTGCAGGGGTAGGCAGTGATTTTGTGTAAGTACCCGTAGGTACGTACCAAACTCACTAACGCCGCCCTGTACTGAAATAGACGTAACCC
>JAJFLP010000008.1 GCA_021772635.1 Verrucomicrobiota bacterium
GTTTTCAAAAACACCAGATTCAAGTTCAGCAATAACTTGCAATTTAAACGCTTCACTGTAACGAACAACCTGTCGACTCATGTCACAACTCCTTAGTTTAGGGACTCAACATGTGTCAACTTATATCAGGACGGCACCCTATCCTTCGACATTCAACATTCCCTGTTCGATATTCGATATTCGATATTCAATCTCCCTGAATAGCTATCTTTTCCCCGACGGTATCCAATACAAGACCCAATACCGATATCAATCCGAAAAAAGGCCCATAAAAATGGGCGAAGGGGCAAAGGTCGTGACGTGAAATACTACCCCGGACGATGTCCCTGCCCGTAGCCGCCCGTTAATACGGCGTTAAAGATTTCCTGGGTAGCAGTCGATTTGTTTAACGTATAAAAGTGTAACCCCGGCGCACCGTTCCTCAGAAGATCCATACATTGATTGGTCGCATGCTCGATTCCGACTTTCGCGACCTCTTCTTTGTTGTCGCGAACATCGCGAAGGCGGGCCTCCAGGTCTGACGGTATCGCACAACCGCACATCGTCGAGAACTTAGTGATCTGATCGTAATTGGTGACCGGCATAACACCCGGAATTATCCGCAGCGTAACCCCTTTCTTAAGCGCCATGTCTCTATATTTATAGTAGTGTCTGTTGTCCAGAAATAACTGCGTAACGATAAAATCCGCGCCCATATCCATTTTCATCTTGAGATACGCCAGGTCGGATTCCAAACTCGCGGCTTCAACATGACCTTCGGGATAGCCTGCACCTCCAATAGCAAACCGGCCGTTCTCCTTTATGCATCGGATCAGATCCGTTCCGTTCTTGAAACCGCCCTGGGTATAGATGAACTCCTTTTGGCCTTCCGGCGGATCGCCCCGAAGCGCCATGATGTTTTTTATATTGGACTTCTCCAGGCTGGCAAGAATCTCGTTTATATTTGCTTCCGTAGATCCTACGCACGTCAAGTGGGACATCGCGGTTATGCCAATTTCATTCTGTATCTTGGCAGTTATCGCGATCGTCTTGTCCTGGGTCGTTCCCATCGCGCCGTAGGTGACAGAAACGAAGTCAGGCCGGTAGCTTCTTAGCGCCTCAATGGTTCGCAGTAGAATCTCATACCCATTTTCCGTTTTCGGTGGAAAAAACTCGAAGGAAAAAGTTCGTTCCTGCGTTTGAAATATATCGGTGATCTTCATCGGATCCTTCAGTTTTCTTTACCGATCGCTTATCATTCGAAATCTCTTCGGCGACTATTTCTAAGCCATCCGAGAGTTTGACTGTTTGTGGTCTAAACCAGCGAGTAACGTCGGAATTCTAACCGCTCTAAACAATAGCAATCCGACCGAGATTTTCCATTGCTCTCGATTGTATGTACGTTATTAAGTGATAGAATTCGTTCGTCGGGAGCCTGAGCTCGCAGGTTTTCTGTTGCTTCCTAAGTAGCCAAGTACAACTCGAATAGAATGAACTGCCCCGCCGCAGAGCAGACGGGTATCGGCTTTGGAAATAGTTTTGATATCGCGGTAAACCGCGGGGAATGAAACCCCACTGTGTGGGTTCAAGAAGGACGAAATTATGCGCTGCCATGAAGTAGATTACGATATAATCGGTGACGATATGCAACTGGTCGAGGTAGAGCTGGATCCCGGTGAAACGGTGATTGCCGAAGCCGGGGCGATGAACTACATGGAAGACGGCATTACATTTGAGGCAAAGATGGGAGATGGATCGACTCCAAATGAAGGAATCATGGGGAAGCTGTTAAACGCGGGGAAGCGTGCGATGACCGGAGAATCCATTTTTATTACTCATTTTACTAATTCTGGAACCCGGAAGAAACGAGTCGCGTTTGCAGCACCTTTCCCCGGCCAGATCGTCCCTTTAGATATGAGCGAAATACGCGGCGAAATACTGTGCCAGAAGGACTCGTTTCTGTGCGCCGCGTTTGGTACAGAAGTAAGCATCGCCTTTACTCAGCGGTTCGGAGCCGGGTTCTTCGGAGGCGAAGGGTTCATACTACAGCGGCTGCGTGGAGACGGGATGTCATTCATCCACGGGTGTGGAACAATTATTCGTAAGGAACTGAACGCTGAATTGTTGCGCGTGGATACAGGGTGCCTGATCGGTTTTACGCCGGGCATCGATTATTCAATAGAACGCGCGGGCAATCTTAAATCGATGTTCTTCGGCGGGGAAGGATTGTTTTTAGCGACTCTGCGTGGGACCGGCAGCGTGTGGCTCCAGAGCCTGCCATTCTCCCGAATGGCAGACCGGATATTGCAACACGCGCCGAAAGCCGGCGGCCGCGACCAAGGCGAAGGCTCCGTTTTGGGCACGCTCGGAAACATTATGGGAGATTGAACGCGTACCTGCTCAGGTTTAAGAATCTTAGGTACGTAGCGTCAGCATAAGCGGTCACCTGTGCGGGGTTTCTAGAAGCATTCCCAGCGAACTTTTCGTTCGATTTTCTTCGTACTCGTAATCATAATCGTAATCCCTTTCCAAATTACACCGCGAAAAACCAGAAAAATTACGATTACGAGTAAGATTACGAATCGGAATGTTCGTTTATTTTCGGCCGGGACGCAAGAAAAGTTTCTCTAACCTGATTAATTCATGCGATTTGTCGCGAGAGCGCTTAACTCGCTCATAATAAATAGATTAGAGAATACTTGACGGCGAAAGTGAATATTCATTCACTGAGATGTAAAGTTGAGCTAATCGGCTTATTCGAACAGAGATTAGGGCTTGTAGAAGAGAATACTGGTGAATTATTCAGGCTAATACTTAGGCCGGATTCATCCACGAATGGAGCCTATGCCAACGGAAATAAAAAACGTGTACGTTTCCAGTCCACAGAATCCTAAGATCAAGCATGCGCTAAAATTGCGTGACAAGAGATATCGCAGGCAGCACGGTGAAACTTTGATCGAAGGTTTCCGCGAACTCCGACGCGCGACCGACAACAGCTATTTCCCCTCCACTATCATATATTGTACATCCCTTTTCCTCGGAGAGAACGAGGACCGCCTGCTCGCAGACGGAAAAGATGCGGGCGCATTGTTGATAGAGACGTCGAAGGAGATTTTCCGGAAGATATCCTACCGCGACCGTCCAGACGGACTACTGGCGATTGCCCCACAAGTCCAACGTACCCTCTCACAACTTCAATTGACTTCAGCCGTCCCGCTGCTCCTGATTGCAGAATCAGTCGAGAAGCCCGGAAACCTCGGGTCAATGCTGCGCTCGGCGGATGGCGCGGGGATAGATGCCGTTATCGTCTGTGACAGAAAGACTGATATAAATAATCCAAATGTTGTCCGTGCCAGCGTCGGAACGCTATTTTCGATACCCGTTGTAGAGGCAACGACAGAAGACACCATCGCGTTCCTGAAGGCACAGGAAATTCAAGCGATTGTGGCCTCACCCGCATCGGACAAAGTATTCTGGGATGTTGACTATCGACAGCCGTCCGCGATCGTCGTGGGGAGCGAGCAATTCGGTCTTAGTGAACTTTGGCTTGAGAACGCCGATCAACGTATTCAAATCCCAATGCACGGGAACGCTGATTCACTGAACGTCGCTACAGCATCGACGATATTACTCTACGAAGCAGTTCGACAAAGGCTTCCTGACCCTAAAATAAGCGGACATTCCGATTCGTACTCTTAATCTTACTCGTAATCGTAATCTTTCTGGTTTTTCGAGGTGAAATTTGGAAAGGGATTACGATTATGATTATGAGTACGAGTACGAAAAAAATCCGACGAAAAGTTCGCTGGATTTGGGGCTAGGAGTCTGTCGGACTTTAGGGATCTTAGCAAGAAAATAGATAAATTGAGCCCATTTTTTCCCGAAATAAGGCGAATATTGGACATATTCGACGAAATGTCGGGAGAAAATGAGATAATTTGGCATTTTCGCAGTCGATTCGGCTAAAGCCCGACAGGCTCCTAGGCTCAACATAGATCATCTTAGGTAATGAATTCAAAGTCGCCTCTCCGTATTCTCGGAGTCCGCTTATGTGGACCGCACGAGCGGAGTCCGTCCATACGGACCAAAAATTGTACTGCTTGTTTTTTTAATCCCGATTCAGAATGTCCGAGACTCACGCTTATGCGGTCCGCACGAGCGGACTCCGAGAATACGGAGAGAGATCGCGGGCAGTATAGGTTAGGCATTCGTGTAGAGACATGACCGCATTATTCGCATTAACCCAGCATACCATCCGCTCCGCGTTTCGAAGTTACATATTCCATGTCAACCTCCTCGTGCTGCTGGCAGGGATTTTTCTGCTGCCTCTAACGATTTCGCATGACGGTACCGGAATCGGACAAATTCGTCTGTCCCTAACTTACTCCCTGGGGTTCGTTACGGTGATGCTAACGATTACAACACTATGGTCGAGTTGCATCACGATTGCCGAGGATATCGCGAGCAAGAGGATTCATCATATCGTTTCAAAACCAGTTCCGCGGTATATCTACTGGTTCGCAAGATCCCTGGGCATCATTCTTCTCCACGGTGTGCTGCTCGGCATTTCAGCCACGGTCATATTCTGTCTGGTAAATTGGAAAATTAACCACACGGATCTCCCGGAAGACGAGATTCTTCAACTACGGCAAGAGGTGTTAACATGCAGGCGCGTCTATCGCCCGGTCGAAACGGATTTCAAGGAAGTCGCCGAGCGCGAACTGAAACGACAGGTCCAGGCAGGAAAGATTCAAGCTGGGACGAATCCGTCCTCTGCCCTCAAGGAAATACAACGGCAACTGAGATTACGAGCATCGGAGCTGCGCGTCAATAAGAAAAAATTGTGGCGATTCGGAAAATTACCGGGAGTTCAAAATGGTAGCACGTTATATCTTCGATACCGTGGTTACACAGAAAGCCCGAAAGCACGGAATCAACGTGATACGGAGGGATTGTGGATTATCAGTCGAGAGGGAAGCGAAATTCAGTACGCGATCCCACAGCAGTTCAAGACCGGTTCCTTTCTCGAAATCTCGATACCGGCGTCCGCGATAAATCATGAACAGGGCGCGTTTTTTGAGATCGAATACGAAAACCGCGACCCCAGGTCAAGGCCGATTTACTTTCAGCCCAGTGACGGTCCGTTTCTACTGATTAAAGTTGCGGAATTTTGGGAGAACTACATTCGTGTGATTGTCCTGATTTTTATGCAACTTGTATTCCTCGCGATTCTCGGATGTACCGCCGGCTCTCTGTTCTCGACGCCGATGGCGATTTTTATCTCATTTTCGTACGTGATCATCGGGATTCTGATTCTGCTGCTCGATGGAGTGTCGGGCGGACAGGCCACGACGAGTTCGCCGAGCATGATCTCGGATGTCGCTGCAATCGTGAGGGTGATTGCAAGTTATGTTACGATGTCAGTGAACGAGGCATTCGAAGTTAAACGACTGGTGGCGGGTGAGCTTATCGAATTTCGACGTATGATTTACTTATTTACTCAATTAGTCATATTCCGCGGTGTCCCGATCGCAATAATCGGCATATGGCACCTGAACCGGCGCGAGTTAGCGCGATGAAGCCAGGCGACATAAGAAAAATTCTAGTGATAGCCGGCCTATTCGCAGGATTGGTCTGGTGCATCTCAGCATTACAAACGGGTATGAACAGGATTCGTTCTGCAGAGAAGCTCACGGACGTCTCACCAATCCGAGACGCACCGCCAATTGTTGCATTCACAACGATCGCCCTGGGCGGGTTTCGCGGACTGATAGCAGATATTCTTTTCTTACGTCTACAAAGCAGCCAGGAAGACGAAAATTATTTCGAGTTGGTGCAACTGGCGTCGTGGATCGTCAAGCTGCAACCGGGTTTTACGTCAGCAACGTCGTACCTGGCCTGGAATATGGCGTATAATGTGTCAGTAATGTTCAGTGCCCCGGAAGACCGCTGGCGGTGGGTAAAGAACGGGTTAGAATTGTTGCGGGATGAAGCCCTCGTCTACAACCCTGGCGACCCATCATTATATCGGCAATTGGGATGGATGTACCAACATAAAATTGGTCAGATTTTTGATGACGCACACAAGTACTATAAATCACAGCTCGCTCTTGAGATAATTTACATACTCGGCGATCAAGATCGATTCGATTGGAAAACTCTAGCAAACTCGCCGAGGACAGAAGAAGAGTTCCTTCGCAGTCTCGGAAAGCGCGGTAAGGCGTTTTTCGATCTTTTGGCCAAAAAAAATACAAATTTGGAGAAAGTCGAACGCGATTTTCGACGGTTGAATAAATTCTCTGAGAGCTTGGAATCCGCGCTCAACGAAACCGGATTGCTTCTATCACTTCAAAACTACTTTCGCCGGCGTTGGCTGAAGGAAGAACTGAAACTTGACGCCGATGTTGTTTACGAGTTGATTCGTAAATACGGATATCTGGATTTTCGCCTACCCCAGGCGCACGCGATTTACTGGGCGTACCTCGGCTTGAAGCACGCGCCGGGGAATGAAGATCTCGACTGTGAACGTATGATTTTCAATTCGCTTAAAAGCGCGTTTACGGCAGGGAAGTTAACGTACTTCGCCGATACGTCTTCCTTTCACACCAGTCCCAATATTGCACTCGCCGATGCGGTCCGAACTGCATATCTTGAGGCACTCGCGAAATACGATAACGACACCTCGGTATTAGCAGGATACGAAAATTTCATGGTCAACGCGATCGTCGTACTTTATACATTTAACCAACGCGGTAAAGCGCGTAGTTTCCTGAAAAATATGCGCGAGTCCGATCGCTTTAGAGACAACCCTAGATATGGTAGGAACCTGGACGCTTTCGTTTTACAGGAACTTGCGGGGGATCTCTCATCGATGTCGCCTCAGCAGGCCCAACAGATCATACAAGCGCTCTTTTTTCAGTCGTATGAAGCACTTATACTGGGAGATCTCGAACGCGCGACCGGATTCGAGTTGATGGCACGTAAGATATACGCGTCGTATATGAACAAATTGGTCGGCAGACCAGAGCGGGAACGTCGGGGACTGGCGGAATTTAAGATGATCAAGAGTGAAACGCTGTCGGAATTCAGTGAGATTCTCCGACCGAACCTGCAAAAACGCCTCTCCGCGGGGCTCAAGGGATTAACAAAAGGCGAATTGAATCAATGATCTCAAGGCCTGACGTAATTAGTCTGATAGGCGCAGCCCTGGATAATCGACCGCCACTGAAGTGCGTAGTTGGATTGGACGGATTCATTGACCGAATCATCCGCGTCATTAAGAGCAGAAACGCGGATACTACAATAGACCATTATGTGGATATCCCATCGCTTGCCGCACGGGTTGCCGGTGCCGCAGGACGAAGCACTGCTCTCGAACTCGATGTTCAAAGAACGAAACTCGGCGGAAACGGGCCTATTATGGCCAACGCTTTAGCCGCTCTCGGCAGTTCGGTTACATATATAGGAGCGGTCGGCGCGAATAACGAAGTACACCCGGTATTCGCGCCCTTGACAGACGTTTGCAACGTAATAGCGGTATCCGAGCCGGCCGAAACCGATGCACTCGAGTTTACCGACGGCAAGATCATGCTCCAAAAAATGACCTGCCTCGATCAATTAGACTACCAGCAGATCCTGGACTATATAGGGGTGGACGAACTGATCGAATTATTCAAATCCGCGGATCTCGTATCGTTGGACAATTGGTCTTCAATGAACAATATGTCGTCTATTTGGGAGAATCTTCAATCGCACGTTTGTTCGCAACTGCCCGTAAACGATCGCCGGTACTTTTTCGCTGACCTCGCTAATCCTGAGCGACGAAGCCGTAATGAGATTTCCCGAGCGCTGCACCTGGTTTCAGAATTCCAACAATGGTTCCAGACAATTCTCGGGTTAAACCTTCGCGAAAGCGAGGTTATCGCCGAGCTCTTGGATTGCGAGCCCGGTCCGGGATCCGTGACTGAGGTTATCTGCAACCGCGCGTCCGCGATCAGAAATAGACTGTCCATTAACTGCGTCACCATTCACACAGCGCAGCACGCAGCAGCAGCTGACGAGGTGGGAACGTCAGTAATAAACACGCTGCACACGGCCACTCCATTCACGCTTACGGGCGCGGGTGATCACTACAATGCCGGGTTCTGCTTCGGAATGTTATTGGAGTTACCATGTCGACAATGCCTTGAGCTTGCGGTCGGCGTGTCGGGATTCTTTGTGCGTAACGACGAAGCCCCAACAATCGAAAAATTGAAAAACTTTTTACTGGAGACAGATTAATAAGAAGGTTGTTCGGTTCACGGTTTAAGACCAAGTACCCTTCATCCGCCATTCTGCTGGCCAGCAGAACGGCGATAAACCTATGAACCCTTATCCCGCCATTCTGATGGCCAGCAGAATGGCGGATGAACCGTTAAAGGAGAAATATTATGTCGAAACCTGTCATTCGCGTAGCCGTCACCGGCGGTGCCGGTCAGATCTGTTACAACCTTCTTTTTAGAATCGCTTCTGGCGAACTTTTCGGAAAAGATCAACCCGTGGCTATCCAAATCCTTGAGCTTCCAATAGCAATGCAGGCATTGGAAGGAGTTGCAATGGAGTTGGAAGACTGTGCCTTTCCCGCGTTGTCTGAGGTGATCCTGACTGACGACGTTAACAAAGCCATGAACAATGTTAATTGGGCGTTACTGGTCGGGTCGAAACCTCGGGGTCCCGGAATGGAACGTGCGGACCTTATTAAAGAGAACGGACCTATATTTACTTCCACAGGGAAAGCAATCAATGATCACGCAGCAACTGACGTCCATATTCTGACGATCGGGAATCCGTGCAATACCAATTGCTTAATCGCCATGCACAATGCGCCTGACGTGCCGAGAAGCAGATTTCACGCGATGACCCGTCTGGACCAGAATCGTGCTGTCAACCAACTCGCGCGAAAAGCCGATGTCACCGTGGCGGATATAACGCGCATGATAATTTGGGGAAATCACTCGGCAAAACAGGTTCCCGACTACCATAACGCGCGGATTAACGGAAACCCTGCAACCGAGGTTATCGGAGATATTGACTATCTGCAAGGCGAGTTCATTGATGTCGTGGCGAAACGTGGCGCCGCGATAATCGGCGCCAGAGGAAAGTCATCGGCGGCGTCCGCGGCGTCCGCAGTGATCGATGCTGTACAATCTATCAACACTCGGACAGCCGATGACAGTCAAATCTTTAGTTCCGCCGTCATAAGCGACGAAAATCCGTACGGAATTCCTGACGGCCTCATATTTTCGTTCCCGTGTCGATCAATCGGCGACGGGACTTGTGAGATCGTTCCTGGATTCGACTCGGACGCTTTTCTGAAAGACAAGATTAAGGCGACGACCGACGAACTGGTTGATGAACGCGACGTCGTCAAGGACTTATTATCGTAGGAAAAAGTTGCGCGAATTAATCGAAATTCTGCCGGTGACGTTTTCTCTAATTTTCGGCGCCGTATACTGTTTCTTCGGCTACAAATTTCTTAAGATCCAATTGGTAGCCGCCGGGTTTTACCTCGGATTTAATCTTGTCTATTTCGCTTCGGCAAATTACCTGTCTGAGGATCTAATCTTTTGCTTGATCGGCGGAGTTATCGGCAGTTTCGTTGGCGCCGCACTCTTTCTGATCATTTACCGCTTCGCCCTTTTTTCCATTGGATCGGCAGCGGGGACATTACTCGGTCCGATTGTCCTCCAGAAATTCCCTCCAATCGAATCACGCACTATCTATCTCTCGATTCTTGCGGCAGTTGCAATACTGGGCGGGTTGGCGGCGTCATTCTTACGTCGCCAGATCCTCATATTCTTCACCTCAACATTCGGTGCATTCATAACCGTCGTTTCGCTCAACCTGATATGGCAGAAAAACTTATACCCGAATCTAGAGGATGTAGTTCACGCATATGAGGTATCAACTCAGGAACTTTGGTGGGGAATACTGGCTTTGGCTATAGCGGGGATAGGAGCGCAGTTTCGATCTGCAGAGCAAGCGGAGGAAATTTCGGGCTCGGCGTGACCGAAGGTTGCATCATTTGCTTGGTTTCGCCTTAGGACGGGCCAGTCCTCGCTCGCTATGGAGCGCGAAGTCAATCATCTTCTTAGCCTCAATACATTCCGGGTACTCCCCGGCGATTTCATCAACCGCTACTTCAATGGACAACCCGGATTGAATGAGTTTCTTAAAGACTGAAGATACGATCTTGCATGTTTCGGGTGAGATCCCGTTGCGTTCCATGCCGATTTTGTTAACGATTCTTAACACCGCCGGGATTCCGTCGGCGATGCAATACGGTAAAACGTCCTGCGCTAGTTTTGAATATCCACCGACCATAGCCATAGTGCCGATCCGAACGAACTGAACAACACCCGCGTGACCCCCGATAACAGCGAAATCGCCAACTTCAACGTGCCCCGAGAGCATGGCGCCGCTGCTCATTATAACGTGATTTCCTAGATTGCACTCGTGCGCAATATGGCAGTACGACTGAATCAGACAGTCATCGCCGACAGCCGTCGTATTCCCACCCGCGGTCGCGGAGTTTACGGTAACGTACTCCCGGATAACACTGCGGGCGCCTATTTCCACAAACGAAATTTCACCCGCGTACTTAAGATCCTGTGTTTTATGTCCGATACTGCAGAAAGGAAAGAACTCGCAGTCGTCGCCAATCGTTGAATGACCGGCTAAAACAACGTGCGAATGTAATTTGCAACGGTCGCCTAACTTAACGTGTTCGCCGACATAACAGAAGGGGCCGATCTCACAATCGTCGCCAAGTTGCGCCCCGTCGGCGACCGTAGAATTTGGATGAATTACATTTCGAGGCATAGCGTAAGTCCTGTCACACCGAAGTTGTTGCGAACTTAATCTCGGCTTCAGTGACAAGTTCGTCACCCACATACACCTTACCGTGTCCCTTACCGAAACGTTCTCTTGCCCGGGCAATCTCTGCTTTCACGATTAATCGATCCCCGGGAATGACTGCGCGATAAAATTTCGCGTGGTCTATGGACATGAAAACGATCAGCTTACCTTTCAATTTCGGTTCGAGCAACATATGAACGCAACCGACCTGCGCGATCATCTCCATCTGGAGCGTATTTGGTAGAAACGGTAAGTCGTTATAGTATGCCAGCGAGTGCGGCTCGTTTATCGTCACGTTCTTGAGCCCAACCATATTGTAAAAACCGGAGTCGTCTCGGCTGTAACTTAGAATGCGATCGATAAACGTAAACGGAAAACGGTGCGGTATCGTACTAAGAATCTTACTCGTGTCAAGCGCCTCATCCTCGACCCACAAATCGGAAACCGACTGCTCAAAATGCCCGGGCGTCAAAATCCCTTGAAGATTCTCTTGAAACCGAATGACAAGAGACGCTTCGGTCGCAACCTCACCATCTAATTCAGTAAAGGCATCGACGACGATTTCGTCATCGTCCATTGAAGTAATTTCGACGTGCACCGATAGTTGGTCACCTGGGACGACAGGCCGACGAAACTTAACCTTTTCGAAGCGATCAACCATCGGGATTCCAATCACTTCGCTCCGCAGTTTATTGTGCCCGAACAGGGCGAGTTGGAACATTGCTTCCAACTGCATCACCCCCGGCATAACGGGATGCCCGGGGAAGTGCCCCGCAAAGAATGTCTCGTTCGCCGTGACGTTCTTGATTCCAATTAGTTTTCGGTAGTCCCCCGACAGCCGCACTCGGTCCAGCATCACATATGGAGGCCGATACCTTATGATATCCTGTATTTCTTTTACCCCTACAATCGTGCCCTCAGTCGTCGTCATGCGAGTTCCCTGTTGTGCGAATTCCGTGCAAAATGAATATGCTGATCGCTGTCGAGATTAATTCCAAGCCGTCTCCCCACAGGCTAGCCTGATTGCTCAAATAATCGATATTCTGCGAGAGCTATTTCGGCCTTGCCATTCTGCATTTAGGGACTCGGGCAATATCTTCGGGTATTTCCACCCGTCATTGCTGCATTATTCCTCAGAGGGCACACTGGTTGACATGACGCCAACAAGTTTCTGCGCCAATGCGACGTTCGACGGATGCCCGGGCTTGATAGCGATGATCTCTCCAATAAGCCGACACCCCACCAAACTTAAATCTCCGATTACATCAAGAATCTTGTGACGGACGAACTCGTCCGGATAGCGGAGACCATCCTTACACACCACGACACCATCCTTCAGAACTACGGCATTCTCCAGACTGCCACCGCGAATCAAGCCTTTCACCATTAACTGCGCAATTTCCGTATACAAACAGAACGTTCGCGCTTTACTCACATCGTTTATGAAGCTGTCTTTATTTACCGGGACACTCAAGTATTGGCTATCCATCATGCTTTCGCCGTACTTGACTGCGCATGAAATACGGTACTCGTCCGCCGGCAGGATAACCAGTTTACTATCCCCCATATTCACATAATGCGGCTCCGTCACCCGATAGAACTTACGCGACGCGTCTTGAATTTCAAAACCTGCCTCTTGAATCATCGCGACATATGGCGCACTGCTACCATCGGCGATCGGTGGTTCCGGGCCATCCATTTCGATCAACGCATTGTCAATCCCACAGGCGTAGAGGGCCGCTAACACGTGCTCTACAGTATGAACGCCAATACCGTTCTCCGCAATCGTCGTCGCACGCTGTACATCTACGACATTCGTCGCAACAGCCCTGATCTCCGGGCGCTCAGGCAGATCCACGCGAACCAGCGTAACACCGGAATTCGCAGGCGCCGGGTTTAGTTTTATATGCGCTCGAACCCCTGTATGCAGCGTAATTCCAGAGTATCTTGCCGTCCCCTTTAATGTCTGTTGTTTTTGATTCAATTTCGTCATTTCCCCACTAGACACCTTTAAAGGGCGAAACCGACACAAAACGGATGAGTTTTGTGCGGCTCTGCCTTCAAGGTGTTGATACTGGATGCCTGATTCTGGAGACTAGCTGGACGCTGCTTTCTTTATCCGGCATCTAGCAACCAGTATCCAGGATCGCGAAAACTTGTCGGTTTGAGGCGAAGCTTCGCTAGCCTGATTCATTCACGCGATTCGTCGCGAGAGAACTTAACTCGTTCATAATAAGATGATTGAAGAAGGCGCCACGGTGAAAGTGAATTTTCATTCACTAAGATGTGAAGTCAAGCCAATCGGTTTATTTGAGCAGAGATTAGGGCTCGTAGCAGAATACTGGTGAATTATTCAGGCTAGAACGAGGGATTTGTCAGATGCCCGAGCCTGTGGATGCAGGCAGGGATTGGGTCACACCGAAAGCGCCGATTAAAATCGGCGGATCCGCGATTCGGGTCTGACCGCAAAAAGCGATTTGGGCAAATCGATATGGCAAATCGATATGGGTCTGACCGCATTAAAAATGGTATAACATATTTTTGGAAAAATATTTATGATTCAACAAATGTAATAAAAATGGCCTTTAACGGTGATTTTTACGGCTATAAATCGACGCTAAGCGTACATCTCCCTATCATAAAATCTTCCTTGTTTCAGCAATCGCGTCTGCTTCGCTAATCGGGCTGTTACACTCGGTCTTGCGCCCGGCGATATCAGGTGCGAAATCCGTCCACCACTGTTCGGCGCGTCCAGGAGACCACGGATCAGAAAATTCGATATCGCTTAACTGCTCCCACATCTCAGAAGCGGAGCTTGGACGATCGCACGGTTCCTTTTCGAGGCAGGCCAAAATGATCTGTTCCAGTTTCTCGGGTATTTCGAATGGCGAATGCTTGGACGGTGGGTCGGGTACTTTCGATACGTGATGCATCAAAAGTTTTACTAAAGTTTCTGCTTCGAATACATGTCTACCGGTCAGCATCCAATAGGCTACACATCCGAGAGAGTATAAGTCAGCCCGGGCATCTACTTCCTGAAACATCGCAATTTCCGGTGCAACGGTTATCGGTGTTGCTGGCAGCGCTGTTTCGCCTGTAAGTTTCTTGGTATCTTCTGATTCGTCGCTATGTTTGACCACTCCGAAATCGAGTACTTTTAGAAAGTCGAATTCAAGCCCCAATTTACATACAAATAGATTCTGTGCCTTTATATCGCGATGAGTGTACCCAATTTCATGTGCCTCCATTAAGGACCTGCAGGCTTGCGCAAGGAGCACCGTAACCCTTTCTGGTTTCATCGGGCCGAATTGGCTGACAATTTCGTCCAGGTTCATTCCCGACAGCAGTTCCATAACGAAGTAGAAGGCACCTTCTTCGGTGACACCATAGTCAAAAAGCTTTATCGTGTGCGGAGACTGCAACATCGCGGTGGTCTGCGCTTCCCGTTCGAACCGTTCCAGCGCGATCTGGCGTTGCTTTCCCTCACCGATACGGTCTGCGCGGATAAGCTTTAGTGCGGTCGGCCTGGTCAATAGTTGATGTTTTGCCACCCAGACTTCCCCCATGCCGCCACGGCCCAGTTCTTCTACCAATCGATATTGATCGACTCGGCGTGCGTTAATAAGCAGTTCTTCAGCAACCTCAACTACCGGGCCGGTCGAAACGACGACAGAACGTTGCACAATATTCTGTAACTCTCCAAGACTTCCCGGCCAGGTATATTCATTCAGCCGCCCAATTGAGTTGCTAGATACCTTTTCGACCTCTTTGGCTAAATGTTTGCCGTGCTGCTTAGCGTAGAAGTCGGCGAGAGTGGGAATGTCTTCACGTCGTTGGGATAGAGAGGGAATCGCGATCAGATTCCCATCAAATAACTCGTGGAGGCCAGGGAAAATGGATGAAATTTCTGATGATGGAACTGCTCCGTCTGATAGATAGGCGATAACCCTTACACTCATCATCGAATCGTCGGGTGTCTGTCGTTGTTCGCCAATGTTTGAGGAAAGTTTGGCGAGGTCCCGGTGCGACAGAAATTGGATTCCGTCAAGGTAAATCGTTCCGCCCCGCGCCAACTCATAGATGGCACTTCGAGCTGGAGAATCTGTGTCTGGGTCGGCGAGGGTTTTCTCAAACAGCTTCGATTTCCCTGCGTCCTTGTGGTGCACGCAATTTACGTAAATAAACGCCTGGGCTTTCCTGCCCGAAGCGCGGTGAATTGCGCGGGCTGCTGATTCGGCTCCGGAATCCGGGGGGCCGACAATTAGGACCGGATTGTCCGACTGGGCATGAACCAGAATCGCATCTCTAACTGCCCTGATTTCTGGGCTATCCCCCATCAACGGCCCATCGAGACGGTCGCATGCGTCACTGAACAACTCCTGGGCGATCTCCAACTCACGGGAGATCTCCATGTTCTGTTTTTCCACCTCTGTCTGGAGCGCACGAATCGTCAGATGCGAACGAACGCGCATCAATAGTTCCGCCGAACTAAACGGCTTCGATACGTAATCGACAGCGCCGAGTTCGAAGCCCTTTACGACTTCAGATGTTTCAGTTTTCGCGGTTAGAAATATGACGGGAATATCCTTCGTTGCCTCGGATTCCTTCAACCTCTTGCAGGTTTCGAAACCGTCCATCTCCGGCATCATCACGTCGAGCAGAATCAAGTCCGGCGTAGTTGTTTCCAGGACCTTGAATACCTGGAGACCGCTCTGAGCGACGTTGAGTTGGAATCCCTCATTTCTTAAAATAGTACCAAGAAGCTGTATGTTTTTCGGCGTGTCGTCTACGATCAGTATTCGAAATAATTTATTGTCGATTGTCTGTGTCATATTCAACTTGAAAGTTAGTCGACCTTTTCGAACAGGGTCTGTTAAGCGTTGCTGGTTACCATTTTAATTTTCTGAATCAACCTCTGAAATGACTCGAGTGTGAGGCTTACTGCATCGAGATCGAATCGATCCGCCTGAATTCTTAGTTTTTCTCCCCAACCCGCGAGAGGTGCAAAATCATACTGCTGACCGAGCGCTTCCATATTCTCAGCGAACTTCTCTATCTCATTGATTGAGAATGTCTGCCTCAATTCCCGGCAGAGATCCTGATATCCTAAAAGTTGCTCGCGAAGTTCCGGGAGTTTGCGGAGTGCGTCAGGTGAGAGCTGGTTTTCGTCCCATTGTTCACTTTCTGTGTCTACCGGCTCAGTAACCTTATCGATATTTGTATGATTTAAATGATTTTTAAGTTCCAAAATCAATGCGGTTTTCCCAATCGGTTTGCGCATGAAACCGTCGAACATTTCCTCATACCTGTCCTCATCATGCTTCATTCCAGACGCCGTTACAGCGATAATTGGAATTGCCGCTAGATCAAGGTCGTTCTTGATCTGCAACGCGGCATCACAGCCATTCATGATTGGCATTTTTATGTCCATCAGAATCAGATCGACTTGGTGCAGCTCAATTTGCTCAATCGCTTCCCTGCCGTTCGCTGCTTCTACGAGGTTCAAATTGTATTGGTCCAGGTAACTTTTTATCAGATTTCGGTTAGCCTGAAGGTCATCAGTAATCAGAATGGTCGCGTGATCGAATTCCACAGCGTCCGCGTCGAAGGTGTCGGAATTGTCCGGTTTTAAGCTGGAGGCATCAGCTATAGCAACGTTCTTCAGGTTTACCTTGAACGCGCTGCCTTTTTCAACTTCACTGGAAACCGTGATGTCACCTCCCATCATTTCAACCAACCGCCTGGTAATCGCCAAGCCGAGACCCGTTCCCCCATACTCGGCGTGAATCTGCCCCTTTTGTTGTTCAAAGGCGCCGAAAATCAGTTCTACCTGATCTCCGGGAATACCGATTCCTGTGTCTGCTACAGTAATGAGAAGATTCACTGCGCTTTTCTTGTCATCCACGTACTCCCCTTGTATTGAGAGGCGGACGTGTCCGGATTGAGTAAATTTAATCGCATTTCCGACCAAATTAATCAGGATCTGACGCAGTCGGATTTCATCCATCATGAGCGTCGTTGGCAGTGACGTTTGCAGTTCGAATTGGTACTCCAGGCCTTTGTCACTGAGTCCTTGCGAAAAGACTTGCTGAATTTCCCGCGATATTACAGATATATCTGTGGCGGAATATTCCAGCGCCAGCTTTCCCGATTCCACTTTGGATAGATCCAATATATCATTGATCAATGTGAGCAAAGATTTTCCCCCGGCTTCGATCGACTGAAGATACTCCCGTTGTCGGGGATCGGAAATAAGTCCACCCAGGACTTCCGTGAAACCGAGGATAGCGTTCATTGGCGTTCGTATTTCATGAGAAATATTCGCCAGGAACTCACTCTTGGTTCGATTCGCTGTTTCAGCCTGCTCTTTGGCAACGCTAAGTTCCTCCTCACGCTGTCTGCGCTCGGTAATATCACGTAAGGCAACTGACATGATCTGGCCCGCTTCCGTTTCAATCGGGCTCATACTGAGTTCCACTGGAAACTCGCTGCCGTTTTTGTGAAGTGCGTCAACCTCCATGCCCACCTGTGTATGCCGAACTTCCGCACCGGTGATACATACGCCGGTTTTAGTGTCATCATTGGATCGTAATCGTTCAGGGAATAGAAACTCAAAATCACGGTCGATCATCTCGTCCCGGGTATATCCGAATAGACGTTCAGTTTGAGCATTGACTAAAGATATTTTTCCCAGTTGATCGATAATTACCATCCCGTCAGGGGCGGATTCAAGAAGGCCTCGGAATTTTTCGAAAGCCTCTACACGATCGGTTATATCGCATGACATACCCTCTACGGCCACCACACAGCCACCGTTATCGAAGACCGGTCGTTCAAATGTTTCTAATCGGCGGAGTCGGCCATCTTTATGTCGTATTTCAATTTCGTACGGTACTTGTTCCTTGCCTTCCAGCGTGAGACGTCCTTTCTCCCTTGCTTTAGTATTCAAGTCACTGTCCGGCATATAAGATCGATAGTTTTTACAGTACTCCTCCGGTGTGTAACCCAGGATATTCTCAATCGACGGGCTCACGTTGCTAAAGGTTCGATCGGCTGTGTAGTTAAAGTAATAATATTTACCGGACAATCCATCGACCAGTTTTCCAAACCGCTTCTCCCGTGCCTGCTGCAGCGCGTCTTCGCGTTGTTCCAGCTTCGCTGCAGTGTCCCCGAGGACTCGTGTAAGGATACCGATCTCGTCGTTACTCGCAGGCGGTAGCGGAGAGTTCCAGTTGCCGTCACCTATTTGTTCGGCAACATCGGCTAATATTCCAAGTCGTTCCAGAACTATCTTGCGAAAGCTAACGCGGAGAATAATGGCGAGGAGAACCGCCAAACACAACGATGCCACCAGTATATTCCGACGCAGGAACACCAGTTCCTTTTTGACGTCGTCAAAATCATTATAAATCGCGAGGTTCCAGCTCAACTCATTGAGTGGTTCGACACTAACGAAGCCTTTCCGACCGCGTTCTGTAAACTGCGAAGCTGCGCCGTACGATGTTTCGCCCTGGCTTACGTCGGATATAAATTGCCTCAGACCGGGATCTTGTATATCGGTGATTGCTAATTGAGTTCTCTCATCGACGTATTTCCGAACGATCCGGCGCATATAGTCCGGGTGTACGATGACGTTCCCGTGGTTGTCGAAGATAAAGGCCCGGCCCCAACCTTCAATCTTCGATAAATCCAGAATCTGGCTGAAAATGTCATCGACGATATAATCAGCGCCGGTAACGCCGAGAAATTGGTCGTTTAGATATATGGGTACTATCAGACTGATCAACCATCGTTGCGATTCATTGTCGTAATGCACCGGTGTCCACACCGGTTTGCCGTCGGGGTTGTTTGAGGGTGTTGCGACGGAGTAATGAATGTCCGAAGAAAAATCGTAATCGGCATCTACAGAAAGAGCCCAGTCCGGTGGTGAAACCCGGAGGAAATTATCTCGGCTTATAACGTAGAAGCTGTAGAATTCTTCTTTGATGACGGGAGCTAAGTACTGCCATATTTCTTCGGTCCCGTTAAATAGCAATTCGATCTCCGGCGTTAACGAAGTACGGCTGGATAGAAAGGCGGCGGACAGGTCGTTGACTGTGCGTATCGAGTTATCTTCCCGTTGTTCCAGTTGATTGGAGTCGTCGCGGTCCCCACTTTCCTGTAGTCTGGTGATCGCCTGGACGACGGTTTGATTGGCCGTAATCGCCAGTTCAACTTTGTTCCCTATTCGATCTCTCAACCGGGTAGCATAACGGCTGCTGATTAATTCTAAGCGTTTGCCGACTTCATTTACGGCCCGGCGCTCTTCAAGGTTCACGATCCACCAGCCGGCAGTCAAGCCGATTCCTGAGCAGATAAGAAGTACACAAATGAATAACTTGTTCTCTAACGTACTCAGTTTCATGATGCAAGTTCTTTTCAAGTGCTCAATGATGATCTTGAAGTAGTCGGAAACGTTCCCACCCACGCGTTCCGCCCGAGAGGCTCTAAATGTGCCCATTCAATCGATTAATTTCAATAGCCGACGTCATTGTGGCTGAGGTCACACCCTTAATTTGCTGTTATTTGTTTGAAGTCGTTTGATTCTCTAGTTAACTTCTTGCAATGGTTCGCCCACTCAGAATCGAATATCCCGGCGCTTGTTACCATGTCGTCGACCGCGGCAATCAGCGCGCGACAGTTTTTCATGATCGGTGGCACTATAAGAAATTCATCGAGAAGCTTGAATGATTTTCCAGTGAATTTCGGGTTACTGTTTTTACCTATTGTTGCATGCCCAATCACTTTCACCTCTATTAAAAACCAAAATCTTCGGGGTCCGACCCCGGTTCGCCATGAATTCAAAGTCGTCCTAAAGTTGTACTGCTTGCAGTATAACTCCCTGGCATCCCGGTTGGTCGAACGACGTGCATGAAAATCTGACCCAATCTATCCGATCAATTCCACTTATCGAGTTAAAGTCCGCCCGCCCGCAACTGCCTACAATAGCAATTGTGTATTCGGGCGACGGCGGCTGGGCAAAATTCATCGGCGAGGTGTCTCGACGGATAAACGCCCTTGGAATATCGGTTGTCGGCGTGAATTCCCTTAAGTATTTCTGGAAATATAAATCTCCGAACACCGCCTCCGAAGATTTGCAATCGATCATTCATAACTACCGCAAAGAATGGCAAAAACAAAAGATCGTTCTTATCGGATATTCATACGGAGCCGATGTTCTTCCGTTTCTCGTGGCTCGCTTGCCGGATGCGATCCTTCGCGATGTACAGTCGGTTATTCTCCTCAATCCCGGGCAATATGTTGAATTTGAAGTTCGCGTGTCCGATTGGGTAGGCTGGGGACACCGTGCCAAAGACATGTTGCCGTTAAAGCCTGAGATTGAGCGCATAAATAAAACCCCGATTTTCTGCGTTTATTCGAGCGATGACATGCGGGAATCCCTCTGCACCAAACTGCCGCCAAACCAGACGCGTGTGACCTGCCGGGAATTGCCGGGAGACCATCATTTCAATCACGACTATTCGGCGCTGATGAGGACACTCGGTGATTTACTGACGCCGGAACGCCCCTCTATGGGAAGCCAATGACACGCGCGGTGCCAGCAAAAATAATCTCGTATCTCGGCGTTCCCGTTTTTGTGCTTTCGATTTGGATTATCCATGATTTACTAAAAAAATATCATCTCCGTGATATCGCGAATCACATTCACGATTACTCGGGATTGGTGATCGGAACCGCGATTGCGCTGACCATTGGAAGTTATATCTTGCTAACGTTCTACGATATACTGGCGCTACGGTATATAAAACGAACGCTTGACACGAAATCCACAATGCTGACGTCCTTTATCAGCTACGTATTCAGTAACAATATCGGATTGTCGGTATTGGGGACATCTGCGGCGGGCGACAACGGCAGTACACGAAAGTCTCGAAGCAATTGCGCCGCATATTTTGAGTTTTGCCGTATTTTTTGCAGGAAGCGTTTTGTTATGGTCCGGAGGACTCCCGGAGAGTAGCGTCAGGATACGCTCACTCGTCCGACTTCTGCCGTTGCCTGTCCTTGAGGCATCGCACTTTCTGAACAGCATCGTCGGTACAGGCCTCCTTGTCGTCGCCAGAGGAATTCAACGACGACTTAACGCAGCCTTTTACGTGACCGTGTCACTCTTGGTTCTCGGAATTATACTATCCCTGGCAAAGGGGGGCGATATTTTTGAGGCGAGCATTTTGGCGGGTGTTCTGTTTATCTTTTGGCCATCGAAGTCCGCGTTCTACCGCAAATCTTCGCTTCTGAATCAACCCTTCACCGCCGAGCACCTCCATTTTTATTTGGATTTAGGTATGGGCGCCCAAAAGATTGGCGAAGAAGCCAGGGTCGATTTGCAGTCATTCTCTTTGGAAGGCAGTGATCGTGCGGAATTTCGTCAGGCGCGCCGGAAGATGGAACGTGAACAATACATTTTTGAAATTCTCCCGTTGAGCGATACACCGCTGATTCTTCCTCGCTTGAAAGAGATATCCAATTCCTGGATGCTAGACAAGAATGCAGCCGAAAAGAAATTTTCTCTGGGCTTTTTCGATGAAAACTATTTATCCAACTTCCGCATAGCAACGGCGAAAAAGAATGGTGAGGTAGTTGCTGTTTGTGAATGTAATGACTTCCGCAGACAAGAAGGAAGTGTCTTTCGATTTAATGCGCTACACGAGTGACGTGCCCAACGGAACAATGGATTTCATTTTTGTTGAACTGATATTATGGGGAAAGGCCGAAGGTTACGCATGGTTCAGTCTCGGAATGGCGCCACTGGCAGGTCTCGAGAAACATAATCTGGCACCGATATGGAATCGTATCGGCAATACTATATTTCGCTACGGTGAGCACTTTTACAATTTCGAAGGCTTACGAAACTATAAAAATAAGTTCGGCCCGGTCTGGCGGCCCAAGTATATTGCGTCGCGGGGGGGACTGGCTATACCGCAGATTCTGATTGATTTGACATCCCTGATCGGCAGCGGAATTTCAGGAATACTAAAGAAATGACGAAAAGTTTCCAGTGGATCACGGAAGATACGGGTCACAACGAATGCCCCCCAATTCAAGAAATTTTCCTCGAATGCGTGTAATCCTCATTTCATTACTCCTGAACAAAATCTTCAAGTGCCTGACTTATAACGGTCTCTAATTCGTCGATCCTAACTGGTTTACGAAGACAGTCGACGGCCCCGAATTTCTTACATTCCAAGGCGTCCTCGTCGCTTATCGATCCGGTGATTACGACAACCGGTAACGAAGTATATGTTGACATGATTTTGCCCAATAAATCGATACCGGTTAAGCCCGGCATATTGACGTCGGTAACAACCAGGTCGACAGATAGTTTTCCCAGTAGCTCGAGTGCCTCCGTTCCGCTAGCGACTTCGATGACTTCATGTCCCATCCGCCTTAGTATTACTGCGATCAGTCGTCGTACCTGTACCTCATCATCGACGAGGAGGATTTTCTTATCTTTCTGAAGTCTACACATTTATTCAGTAAGCGATGGTTATATGTTATTTGGTGAATTTATTGAGTGCTTCGACCAAGTCGTTGATTGTAAACGGCTTTTCGAGTAAGATCGCATCCTGCTCGTTATGGATTTCATCGATAATCGACCGATCTGTGTTCCCTGACATAAATACCGTGTTGAAACCATTATCGCGCTCGGTAAGGTCTGCGGCCAGTATTTTGCCGTTGTAATCAGGAAGAATGACGTCGGAAACCAAAAAGTCGATCTCACCGTTGAGCCGCGAAAAAACAGCTTTCGCTTCAGTTGCTGTACCAGCCGAATGGATGTCATATCCCACCTTCCTTAATTGAGCGGCAATCGCGTTTCTCAGCGCCATATCATCTTCTACGAGTAATATCGTTCCGGTGGCGACGCGATAATTAATAGTTTCCTTCTGTTTCTGCGCCCGACCAATAAATGTTGCATGCTTCGGGAGATAAATCGAAAACGTCGTACCTTTGCCGATTCCACTTTCGACATCTATGTAGCCGCCGAATTTTTGAGCTACGCCATAGACGGTGGCCAACCCCAGGCCCGTACCCTTGCCGACTTCCTTGGTCGTAAAAAAGGGTTCGAAAATCCGGTCGACTATGTCGCTTGACATTCCGACCCCGGTATCGGCCACGGTAGTCAATACGAAATCTCCCGGCGGAAGAGTCGTCGATTTAAGTGCTGTTTTCTGTGTGATGGTTACGTTTTTCGTTTGAATCTGTAAACTACCGCCCTCCGGCATGGCGTCTCTCGCATTAACAGCAAGGTTGACAAATACCTGTTCCAATTGATGTTGATCCGCGTAGATAAAATATAGCTTGTCTTCTAAGCTGGATTTCACGGTGATATCCGCGCCGAGCAGTCGGTTTAATAATTTAAGCGTATCAGTAATCACCTCGTTAATATCAATTTCCTGTAGCTTAACTTCCTGACGACGGCTAAACATCATCAATTGATTAATCAGCGATTTACCGCGTTCCGCTGCAGCATTTATGTCAGATATACTAAAATTAAGTTCTGAACTTTTACCGATATCACGTGCGATTAATTCGACTCGCATAATTATGACCGACAGTAAATTATTGAAATCGTGCGCTACGCTGGCAGCGAGAACACCCATAGCCTCCATTTTTTGTGCCTGCCGCAACTGCTCTTCCAGCGCAACCTCGTTCGTTATATCACGAGATACAGCGACAAAATTGATTATTTCGCCGAACTCGTCCGTAATCGGCGAAATCACACAGACCTCGTGGTAAGTCACTCCATCTTTTCTGCGATTGAGAAAACGACCGGACCACTCCTTTCCAGACAAAATCGTCTCCCACAATTCTTGATAGAACGCGCCGTTATGTTCACCGCTTTTGACAATTTTGGGTGAACTCCCGATCGCTTCTTCCTTTGAAAACCCGGTATTTCGGGAGTAAGCCGGATTTACGAATTGGATTGTACCGTCTTTGTCTGTTACGACAACGGCCTCCCCAGCCTGCTCGATGGCAGTGACCAGGCGACGGGTGGCTACCTCTGCTTCACGCCGCCGAATTATCTCCTCCTGTTCCCGAAGCGCACGTTTTATCGCAGGAATAAGGCGCTTTAAGTTGTCCTTAAGTACATAGTCCGTCGCCCCTGATTTCAGGCTCTCTATTGCCTGAACTTCGCCAATGGCACCCGATACGAAAATGAAGGGGATGTCAGGTACAATCTCGGTTGCCAGCATCAACGCGGATGGACCGTCAAAGTCCGGGAGTGAGTAATCGGAAAGTATTATATCGAACTTCTTCTCGTCTAATGCTTGTCTGTATTCCGCCTCATTCTCGACTCGATTAATGGCAATGCCGGGCGCGTTTCGGCCTAGTGTTTTTTTAATGAGAAGTGCGTCTACATCGCTGTCTTCAAGATGTAGGATTGCTAAAATATTGCTTTTTGCCGTCATAATTTGATTCTCAGTGTAATACCCGCTAACCTGAATAATTCATCAGTATTCTGCTACAAGCCCTAATCTCTGCTCGAATAAGCCGATTAGCTCAACTTTACATCTCAGTGAATGAATATTCACTTTCGCCGTCAAGTTTTCTCTAATCGATTTATTATGAGCGAGT
>JAJFLP010000071.1 GCA_021772635.1 Verrucomicrobiota bacterium
ACTTTGCCATTTTGACACACTAAAGTGTGAACTCCAACGGGCGCTACTCGCATACGAAAAGATTAGTGTTGTTAAGGTCCCCCGTTGGAGTTCACGCTTCAGCGTGCATTAACCTGAGTTTCGTCACGTATTAACCGGGCCGGCACGGCACGGACGGTTGCTCCTCTGAAACTTAAAAGATTTTGAGGCTGTTTATCTCGTTCGATTTCGGCTCGATTGGGCGGCTTTTGGAGTTCAAGCTTGAGCTTGAAAGTCAGTATTACTGCAAGCTAAAGCTTGAACTCCAAAATACCGCCGAACCCAAGTTTCCTTTTGTGTTAACAGACGCAGTAGCACCGCGTCGGATGGTTGCTCCTCTCAAACTTGAGTAATTTGACTGAGATTTACAACCATGAAGGACATGAAGAGCATGAAGTAAAGACTTTTTATATTTTCCCCTTCATGCTCTTCATGTCCTTCATGGTTGTAAAGCATTATTCGGTTGGCAGATTGCCTCTCTGAAAATTAAAAGTTTTTGACACACTGAGGTGCGAACTCTTACACCATCCAAATCGAAGCTATAGATTGCAGAGGCGTTGGAGTTCACGCTTCAGAGTGGCTAGAGTAAAACCTAAGATTATCTTACTAAAAATAGAACTTGAAACTAATGAATGAGAATATTGTAATAGTCAGCGTAGGGACTGGCGCCGGGGAAATTACGCGAGGCATTTCAGGGTCTATTGCATCGTCGTGGCTGCGGCTGATTCACGTCGATGTCGCCCCCTGCGCATCAAGTCCTCATGAGCATGTAATAAATATTGGTTTAGTTGACGACACAGATTCTGCGGGGATTGACGCCACGATCGCGGAACTTTGGGAGAGTTTAGAGGGCACCAGGTTAGTTATAATCGTAGCTTGTCTAGGCCATCGAACCGGTTCAGAATGTGTTCAAGCTATAGCTCGAAAAATTGAGCAGGAAGAGATCTCCGTATTTTACTTTGTAACGTTACCGTTCGACATTGAAGGAAATGTTCAGCGGGAAACGGCGAACATAGCTCTGAATCGTCTCCGCAAAATTGCGGAGACAGTGATATCAGTCGATAATAATCTCTTATTTCGATATTTCCCGGAAAATACGAAACTTGGAGACGCATTCGAACTGGCGAACACGGCGTTAGCAGATGGGATCATAGGAGTAGCCGAGGTCATTCGATGTCGCGACATGATCCCCATCGATTTCAGCAGAATGAAAGCGGCGCTAAATCATAAGGGATCATCCTGTTCGTTCGGGATCGGGAAGGCGTCCGGAGACAATCAATGCGACGACGTTATTGAAGCGCTGTTTCAGTCCCCTACTCTCGGAGACGTTGACAGTATAAATAGCGCAGACGTTATTATTGCAACGCTGGTAGGTGGGCCTGATCTTAGTGTGAAAGATATAAATGAGTGTATTGGGGCACTTCAAGCTCGTCTGAGCAGCAGCACTGAGACGATAATAGGCGCGCACACTGTGCCGGATCGCGAACATGGTATCCAGTTGACTTTGGTGGTGGTTCATTATCCTGAAGAAAAGAAATCTGTGGATGAAACACTTATAGAAACAGTACATATCGGTTCAATAAATGATATTTTTGGCTTTAACGGCAAACACGCGGACGCATCCCAGAAGCAACCGTCCCTCCCGTTTGACGAAGGCATGAGCGTTGGAATTTTCAGCGAAGCAGTAGCAACCATGTATAACGACCAGAATCTTGATATCCCAACGTTTCTAAGGCTTGGGGTTGAACTACAACTCGAGGATGACGTAGACTAAGATTCTCCTCGGCGACCGGCATTTTTATTGCGGCCCAGACGTACTGTATAATTTAGTCAGGAAGGCTCTATAATTTAGGGTTCCGATTATTCTACTCCGATATATGCTGCTGGCAGTCTAGAGGAAAGTAGTATGCCGAATTTTGAGAACGAAGCAAAGCCCAGCGGATGCTGTCGAGAAGGGATAAGACGAAGGAATTATCTCCCCTTCGCTATATCACTTTCCATCCTCCTCTCGATCGCAATGATTTTTTCTGCCGGCTGCAATGACCGCAAGCCTCAAGCCCCCCCCCAGGCTCTGGAAGTCGACGAAGAAAACGCCTTTCAGATACTAAAAGAAGTTATCGCTTTTGGTAATCGTCCAAGCGGGTCTAGCAACGCTGCAATGCTTGTAGAATACATAAAACAACGATGCATTGAGTATGGCTACAGTCCTATCGTCGACGAGTGGGACCAACAGACGCCAAAAGGAAAGACTACGTTTCGCAACGTCTATGCGGATCTTCCCGGGACGTCGAACGAGATTATTCTTATCGGCAGTCACTACGATACCAAACACCTCCCGCATGTCCCTGATTTTGTGGGTGCGAATGATGGAGGATCAAGTACTGCCTTGTTACTGGAAATTATGCGGGTTTTGGGGACGCTTCGCAATCGTCAGGGACCAACGCTGAAGTTTGCCTTCTTTGATGGCGAAGAAGCGGTAGAAGCGTACTCTGATGTCGACGGCTTATATGGAAGCCGGCATTTAGCGCGCTCCATAAAGGATGCCGGCGAGTCAGAGCGTTATAAAGCTGTGATAATTATCGACATGATTGGAGACCGGGATCTGACGGTAACCCTGCTTCCTGATGATGATCCGAACCTTGTCAAGAAATTGCTAAAAATCAGTAAGGACTTGAATGCACGTCAGCACTTCGGGTTCTTCCTCCGTGGCACGATTATAGACGATCATGTGCCATTTAAGAAACTTGGTATACCAGCAATAGATATCATTGATCTCGATTACGGTCCTAACAATAGCTACTGGCACACCAATCAAGACACTATTGATAAGCTAAGCGCAGCAAGTTTAGGAATCATCGGTAGGGCTACAGTTCAGCTGATTCTTGAGCTTTAGTTGTGTTTCGATCTTCTTATAAAGAATATCAAAAATTACTGCGAGACAACTTCAGGATAAACGGCTTTTATAATCGTTGTAGCCGAAGCGCTTGACGAATTTTAATCCATCGCCCTTTGAAAATGTCGCGATCGTCGGAAGGCAGATGCCATTAAAAGTCGTATTTCTAACCATTGTATATGGGAGCATGTCTTCGATGACGATTTTGTCACCGACTGACAATTTATTCGGGAATGAATACGTACCAATGATGTCGGATGCGACGCACGAACATCCTCCAAGTTGATAAACATGGGGATAAATGTCAGGTGCGTCAGCTCCGGTTACTCTGGGCGTATACGGTTCTTCAACAACTAGCGGCATGTGTGCAGTTGCCGAAGTATCCAGAATAGCGATATTAATATCGTTGCGGATAATGTCACGTACCGTCGCAACTAGAAAACCTGCATTGAGTCCCACCGATTCCCCAGGCTCCAGGTACACCTGAATATTGTATTTATCTTTAACCTTCCGGATAATTTGGCACAATCGCTCAACGTCGTAATTCCCGTCGGTTATCTGTTGGCCACCTCCAAAATTCACCCACTTCATTTTCTTCAGTAGATGACCGAAATTACGTTCCAGCGCTTCAATCGTTCGTTCGAGTGTATCTGAATTATTCTGGGTATGACTGTGGATATGAAATCCGCTAATACCACTAAGGCGGTCCTCTTGAAACTCTGCCTTAGTAACTCCCAACCTTGAAAACGGGCGACATGAATCATATATCTCACGTTTAACCTCAGAATATTCGGGGTTAATCCTGATTCCGCATTGAAATGAAGTTCCCATCTCGCGAACCATTGGTTTATAACGATCCCATTCCGAAAACGAGTTGAAAATTATATGACTTGCGTACTGCGCAATATCCTGAAATTCCTCCTCGCGGTAAGCAACCGCGTAAAGATGCACTTTTTCTCCGAACTCTTCGAATCCAAGGCGTGCCTCGCAGAACGAGCTGGCAGCCGCGGCTCGAATCACTGGCTTGATAAGTGGAAAGACACTGAACATAGCGAAGCACTTGAGTGCCATAAGTACCTGACAATCAGTAGTCTTTTGGATATGCTCGTATATGGAAAGATTGGCTAACAGCCTGTCGGTATCGCAAACGTAGCAGGGGGTTGGGATATTGGACGATTCGAAATTCATTGATTGATACAGTATTGGGTATTAAGCCGTTAGTTCGCTAAGATAATTAATCCGACTTACCGTTTTCGGAAGACTTTGGCGGAACGAATAATCCTTCGCTAAGGTATCGGTCTCCCATATCAGGCAACATCACGACTATTACGTCATCGGCATCGTAGCGGCGCGCAACCTGAATAGAACCAAAAACTGTGGCGCCGGACGACGGCCCACACAGAATTCCCTCTTCGTGCGCCAACCGTCGCATATAATGCATAGCGTCCTTTGTGTTCACTTGGATAATCGTGTCAACCACGCTTGGATCCATAGTCTCAGGAAGGAATGGCGGACCAATCCCATGTATTTCAGAACACGTCACGTCTCCTTTCTTGGAAACAATCGGGATGGTATCCGGTTCTATTAAGACAATTTCGATCGATGGGTCATGCGCTTTTAGAGCGCGGCCTACTCCTGTAATAGACCCCCCTGAACCGATCGCTGCGACGAAAGCGCGTAGGCGTGGGCCTGCATCGCGAATAATTTCCTGAGATGTAACCTGCTCATGACAATTCGGATTTGCCGGGTTTTTGAACTGATGCGGCATAAATACTCTTGGGTCATCCCGTTGAAATTGCTCCGCAAGTTCAACTGTTTTTGTGAAATTTGACGTCGCAATTATTTCTGCGCCAAGCGCCTTCGCCGCCTCAACAACTGATTCCAAGGTATCCACGTCTTCAAGGATAAGAATAACCCGATACCCACGCACCGCACCTACCATCGCAAGTCCCAGCCCTGTATTGCCACTTGTAGGCTCGACGATTATCGATCCCGGCCGAAGTCTTCCATCTCTTTCGGCAGCGTCAACCATTGCCTGTGCAGGTCGATCCTTCACACTACCCATCGGATTAAAGCGTTCCAGTTTTCCGCATATCGTCGCAGCTGTGTCGTCAACGACGCGGTTTAAGCGAACCAACGGTGTCCCCCCGATCGTTTCTAAAATGTCATTCTTAATATCCATAGTATACTAATAATCTTGGAGTTTTCGAAATACCGTTCGGTATCCTATACGCTGTTAGATTCAAGACGTTCAAAAGCTCAACTGCCTGCAGTTTAGACAGCCATTATTTCATTATTTTTCAGCGACAAACAAGCCCAGCCCCAACGAACCATCAGCGATGGCTCGATATTCTGCTTCTAATAAATCAATGCGATCCCTGAATTTCTGTTCACCAAAATTCCGAATTATTTGTTTATCGTATCCATTGACTGAGTTCAACATTGTCTTAGTGAAGGCAAGATACTGTACCGTAACGTCATCTATGAAGACATTCACAAAACCATTTTTTTGCAGACCAAAATAATAACTCGCAAACGACTCCAATGTGGTGCATGCGCGTTTTTCACTCAACTCCTGGATCGCTCCTGAATCTACAGGTGACAAAAGTACCCGTTCGATAAACGCGACCCGTCCTCCGGGAACTAAATTTTCATAGCAGTATGGTATTATCTTGTCCGACGCGAAATGCCGCCAGGACCCGATCCCGGCAATTACGTCGAACTTCTCGGCTCTAAATGTGTTTGCCAACACATCCCCAGTCAACAACGTTACCAAATTCTCAAGTTTACTGGATTGAACCATTTTTTTGGCGAAGCCGATATGCTCAGGTACAAGATCAATTCCTGATACTTTGCAGCCAAGCTTATTCGCGAGATAGCAAGCCGGTCCAGCTCGACCACATCCTATGTCAAGCACTTGACTTGTGGCATCGATCCCCGCACGTTTTGCTAAATTTCCTATATCGTCCGCTGTGCAGCTGCTGATTTGACCGATGAACTGTTCTTCGGGGAGTGCCTTGGAGTACATGATCTCTGACATGGATACTTCCCCCGCCAGTTCGTCAAGGTAAAAGGATATTATTTCTCTTGGAGTGTTAGACTCTTTCATTCTTGTCACAAAGTTTTATCGATTACAGACATTTTGATATACTGCAAGCAGTACAATTTTGGGAGGACTTTTAACGTATCACCTAAAATCAATGTTGAGCCTAGGAGCCTGTCGGACTTTAGCCGAATCGACTATGAAAACGCTGAAATTGCCCCATTTTCTCCCGAAATTTCGTTGAATATGTCTAACATTCGCCTCATTCCGGGAAAAATTGGTCTCAATTTATCTATTTTCTCGTGACGATCCCTAAATTCAGACAGCCTCCTAGCGAAATCCGCCGCGGTGGAAACTATATTTCGAAAACGGGAAGACGTTTGAGTTACATATTCAATTGATCCACTTTTCGCCTGTCCGCAGATACTCAATAAAGTAACCAAATGTATACTCACAATTAATAAAATGAAAACCCGAAGAAAAATCACTTATACGGACCTCAATCCTGATTATACACCATTTCCATTTGAGACACCCACTGACTGATGCCCGTATGTTGGCGTGGTGGCGATAGTTTAATCTAAGAGGCAGGTAGGATGAAGTACCGAATTACCAGTATTTTTTGTGCGCGTAATTAAACTGCTAACAGTTTAGCAACTCGCTATAGATTGACTTAGACGGAGAGATTAGCAGCTTTCAGTGACATTATGAAGGGGTATCTTATCGTTAATCCTTCATATATGTTCGTGCCCGGCGATGCAACCGGCAAGACCGGTAATAACACGTCTGGGCCAATAGTGATTCATTCCAGTTTGAACCGTTGAAACAGAGAAAAATACGAGCGGATTGAAAATTGAAATCCTGGTCCGATATTAGCAACATGAGTAACCTCAGCGATCACAGTTACAATGTAGAAATCGACAATTCCGGAATATCGGAAAAGAAGTCCAAGTTCAACGGTTGCTTCTTCGTTTCGATTATGACGGTTGGAGTAGTTTTACTATTTATTATCGCAGTCACCGTGCTAATATTTAAGACAGCAAAAGGGTCAGCAGCTACCAGGATCTTCTCAGGGTCTAACCAGGAGATTAAGGACATTCAGGAAACGGTTGTCGCTGACGGCGACTCTGATGATAAAATAGTTATTATCAGTATAACCGGGATCATTTTCGGCGGCGACGGGATATCCAGACAGCATTCTTCTTCGAATAAAATTATCCGCCAATTGCGTAAAGCGAAGCAGGATCCGAAAGTAGTCGCGATTATACTCGACATGAATACACCAGGAGGCGGAGTCACAGCTACTGACGAGATTCACCACGAACTCCAGAAGGTACGGGAAAGCGGAATTAAGATTCTAACATGTATGCGGACGATGGCTGCGAGCGGCGGATATTATCTGGCAGCCGGCACAGATTACGTAATTGCGAATCGCCTCACATTAACGGGGAGTATTGGGGTAATTATCGGTGGCTATAATTATGCGGATCTTTTTCAAAAAATTGGACTACAATCCGAGATTTATAAATCCGGCAAGTTTAAGGATATCCTTAATATGGCACGGACTCGCGAGGAGTCAGAAGCGCGGTTAATCCAGGATCTGGTCGACGAGACGTATGCGGAGTTTGCCGAAGTTGTTGCGACAGGCCGGAATCTTACACTTGACGAGGTCACCAGTTCGCCGATTGGAGATGCGAGGATTTTTTCAGGACGGCAGGCCCAAAAACTCGGGTTGGTGGATGCGCTAGGATACCTTGAAGACACTATTGAAGCAGCAATAGAAATGGCGAATACCGAATCTCCAACGATTATCAGATACGCCCCTAAATACTCGATTACCGATCTCCTCTTCTCTTTCGCAGCAGATTCAATTTCCCAAGCGCTTCCGGGAAAACCCGGCTTTATCCAAAAAGGGACACTCTATTATCTGTCCCCGTTGGCACTATAAGTTACGACTTCCTTCGGATGCTTCAGTGAATTACGAACTGGCAAGAACGTGACACAGCCTGATGTACTAAGCATCTTCGAGTTTTTTAACCGGCCATAGACACAAGCCGAAGACGAAAGCCATTCGGGTCCGCACGAGCGGACTCGCGCTTATGCGGAGCGACGGCTGTTCGAAATACCGTTCGATTTCTCATGGGTGGTAAGTTAAAGTCGTCGAAAACTTGTACTGCTTGCTGTCTAATTTACACCGTCCGTATTCGACAAGACGCCGGAGAGATCTTAGGAAAAGCGCTCGCTTCTGTTGTCAATACAGGAGAGTTTCCCAAAAGTCCATGTAGAAAATGCCGGACATTAGAGCTACTCGTAGTGTCGTTAAGACTTAGTCCTTACTTCTTTCGGGAAATATCTAGTGTTACATGTATGCTGCTGCGGGTGACGCCTTGGCGCAGAGAATTGTGCGCGAAAACCAAACGACTACTATACCATGAAACTCTCCTACCTGGGGCCGGCCTTTACATTTTCTGAGACCGCTGCACAACAATTCGGCACTCGCTTACCGGGGTCTATTAAGTACGAACCATTGATTTCGGCGGACGCTGTTGCGCACAGTCTCGTCTCGGAGCGCATCGATGATCGCTGCGAATATGCAGTAATACCGTATTATAATTATTTGGAAGGCCTTGTGCAGGAATGCCTTGATCTGATATACGAGAATAATCTATACATTTGTGACGCTCAGCGTATCCCAGTAACATGGGCTCTCGGCGCGGGTAAAAGAATGAGTGCGGACGATAAGATATACTCCCATCCAAAAGCTTTAGCACAATGTTCGGAATACCTGTGGAAGCATTTTCCGAACAGCAGGCAGATTCCGGTCTCCAGCACCGCTGAGGGAGTAGAGATCGTAAAGGAGCAGCAGGCGGGGTTGGCGGTTGCCAATCGCACTGCGATATCAGCATACGACTTAGACGTAATCGCCGCCGACATCGGAAATAAGCGCCATGGACGGACAAATTTTACCGACTTTTATTTACTGAGACAATCCAAATTAGAAACATTCGGTGATTTCGACAATCACTTTACAATGATCGCGGTAACTCCGCACGAAGATCGCCCCGGACTTCTCGCCGAGATTCTAGGAAAAATTGGGTCTTACGGGCTAAATAATGCAAAGATTCACTCCCGCCCTGCTATCGATAATATAGCTGGTATCGGTGATCCGCAGATGTTCTATCTGGAAATAATGCAGCACTCTGATAACGCGGAATTAATTCGGTGCATTACCGCGATACAGGAGTGCCTTCAGCCTAGGGAAAACACTGCTGATATTGTTCGGGTCTTGGGAACTTATCGTCGCCCGGATTTAGATCCTATACCCAACGCACTCAGATTTCCGAAATGTCGTCCGGCATCTCCTGGCTGATTAAAGTAAAGAAATCGCTTGAATCGGACTATCCGGAGCCATAGGCCCCGGCTTTACGCCCGATTCATGGCTTCGCCACCGCGATTTCCAAGGCATTCTTAAGGCGGAGCCAATTGCCGGTGACCGGGCCCACAGGACCCGGG
>JAJFLP010000072.1 GCA_021772635.1 Verrucomicrobiota bacterium
ACTAAGCTGTCTGGAAACGGCATGCTTTTCAATATAGTATATTAAAATAAATGAAATTTAGTTGGCACAACAAATTGCTCCTGAAGTCAACTACCACGCTCAAAATCCATGAAAATCAGCCCCAAACTGTCGAAGATGAGCATGAATATCGTTATCCCAGCGTGGGCAACGTACCCCTATATATTGAGCGCAAGCATCGGGTGATTAAGAGCCTCGTGAAAAAGGTGGAAAGAAATTATCGGTAAGATTGATGACCTAGAGTTCGTTACAGGAATCGATATTCTTATACGGAACACGGATTTTCTGCAATTTACCATCGGAGGAAATAAACTCGATCAATACGTTCGTTGGGAGGGGCTCGACGATCCGCTCAACTTTCATCTTATCACCCCGAATAATAAACTCGAATGGCCCCCTTTCGTTCCCAGCTGCATCTATCATTATCTGCCTGAAATACTTATCGTTGTAGCCGATGTCGGTTGATTCGATCATATTGGTATCGACCATCGCCGGCGCCATAGGCGCACTATCCTGACTCGCTTTCACGGTCCCCACCGGGGGGGCGCCGTCGGCGCGAGCAACGGCCGCTGCGGCCACTTCCTCCGATTCAACCGTAGGTGTGTAAACCGGTAATGTAAATAAAATAATCAACGGGTAAATAACCGGTGCTGTCAGCCCAAGAGCGAAATGAACCCACGGATTGCGAAGCCGTACCTCGCCGATGGACGCAGAATAACAGCCGGACCAGATCCAGACGAGTGTTAGTCCCGAACAAATCCCAACTGTCATTGCGTTTTCTGAGGCGAAACTTATATAATCTCGAAGTAGTGGCAATAAATCCGCCATAGCCCTACAAACTCCCTGAAGTGAAAACAATATCCGGTTTCACGTAGTACCCCCTGATGACCTTGGAGTGTTTCAACCTCCATCGCGACCAGTCTAAGTCCGTTGTGAGTACGACAGGCTTTGCCTGGGCCGGCACTAGCCTGATCTATGCATAAAGTTTCTACTACGAGCATAGATCAGACTAGCGAACCGAAAATCGACCTGTCCGCTGTCTCACAATATCGAGCAACGGACCCTGACTCCGCGTCCGCCGATAACCAGTGAAACCGAGGCCAAGACCGGATAGAATGGGGGTGCAAAAAATATACGGAGACTTTTCAATAATTCAAGGAATTGAAAAGGGGCCGTGGATCGTGCTCTCCGCGTTAAACCATGCCTCACAAACCCAAGACATCGCGCATATCGTATAAGCCCGCGCCCGAACCTTGGATAAATTCTGCGGCTCGCAGCGCACCTGCGGCAAACGTGACCCGACTGGATGCCCGGTGAGTTAACTCTATCCGTTCGCCCTCTCCTGCGAATATAACATGGTGATCGCCCACGACGTCACCGCCCCGAAGCGAGTGTACGCCTATTTCTGCTGTTGAACGAGCCCCGACAATTCCAGCCCGGCCGTGGCGGGCATCCGCTTTCGAGTCCAACCCGCGAGCACTTGCCACTACTCTTAGCAGTTGATCAGCAGTACCGCTAGGGGCGTCCTTTTTTTCGGAATGATGCATCTCCACGATTTCAATGTGATACTCTTCGCCGAGTGTCTTCGACACTTGCTCCGCTAGAACAAACAGAAGGTTGACGCCTACACTCATGTTCGGCGCGAAAACGATCCGCGCGCCGCCCTCTGATAGTGATTTTAACGTGTCCCGATCTTTCTCATCGAGTCCGGTCGTGCCAATCACGATGCCGCTGTTATGCTCGGTCGCTATCTCAACATTTCGGATCACAGTTGCCGGAGACGAAAAATCAATTATCACGTCTGTACCGGCTGCAACCGAACCAAGGTCCTCGCCGATCGTAATACCCATCGGCTGTACACCAGCATAAATGCCTGCATCTTCGCCGATCGCCGCAATACCCGACGCTTCGATTGCGCCAACCAACCTGAGGCCTTCGCGGTCGCGGATGAGACTTATGATCTGCTTTCCCATCCGTCCCGCAGCGCCTATAACCGTGATACGTAGCATTTGGATTATCCTAATTTACTCGGCTGGATCGATGAACTTTAGAAATACCGCTCATAATGATCAAACACTATTCGACCTACTTTGGGCTACCTTAGAACTCCCGTCTGCCGTAAGACTTCCACCAGCTCTTCACGATTCTCCGCTGATAGTGGGCATAAAGGTAATCGATACTCCTCATTGATTCGCCCCATCGCTGCAAGAGCGGCCTTGACCGGTATCGGGTTCGTCTCCACGAACAATACTGAGAATAGAGGGTAAAAACGAAAATGTATTGATCGCGCGCCTACGATATCTCCATCGAGTGCCAAGCGCGTCATTTCCGCGATCTCCCGAGGGATCAAATTTGAGGCAACACTGATGACACCTGTCGCGCCGACCGCCATCATCGGCAAAGTCAGCGAATCGTCGCCGCTCAGAACCTGTAAATCACAGGACGCTAATATTCTGCTCGCATTGTCTACGTTTCCAGTCGCTTCTTTTATCGCAACAATGTTTTCATGCCGTGCTAGCCGAAGAATCGTACTGAATTGAATTTCGACCACGGTGCGGCCGGGAATATTGTAAAGAACGATTGGAAGGTCGACTTCGTCGGCGATAGTGGAAAAATGCCGATAAAGCCCCTCCTGCGTCGGTTTGTTATAATAGGGAGTAACCTGCAAACTCGCATCGGCACCGACCTCTTTCGCAAAGCGTGTCAATTCGAGGGCCTCCGCGGTAGAATTTCCACCGGTGCCGGCGACGACGTTGCAACGACCGGCGACTACATCCACAACCGTTTCAATAACCTTTTTGTGTTCATCGAAACTGAGGGTTGGAGATTCCCCTGTGGTTCCCACCGGGACGAGTCCGTCGATCCCGGAATCCAACTGCTCATTGACGAGGTCGCGAATTAACGCGTGATCCACCTCGCGACTATTAAAGGGTGTAATTAATGCGGTGTACGCGCCGTTTAAATTCATAATCTAGCGTCCTGTAAGACCAGTATCGACGAATCCGCGATACCGACATGCTGCAACTTGGGTTTTTTTGCGATTGATCTTAAGCCAGCTAAAAGCTCTCGCAATAGAAAGTTTATGCATAATGTGGCCTAGTATGCAGTTAAGGAAGCAACCCGGTGGGCTGACGTTTTTGGGCACGCGAATCGGTCCGATTAAATCGACTTCACAATGGACCGGCCTTGGGTTACCCGCTGCGATGGCTAAGACGCAGTAAAAAATTTCTCGTCAAGTGATATGGGAAGGAAATCAGCTTACAACACGCTAGCTTTTTCTCTTCGCGATTTTGATTCGCTCTTTGACACGTTCAAGATAGCGTTTGCGTCGTTTCCGCTTTTCCAGTTTATTGTATTGAGTACCCATAATTAAGTGCCTCTTAAAGTAAGTTTAGATGTCTGATTAAATTCAATAGTGCTTACCCGAGCCCCCTTCTCCCCGAGGGGCTTCACTGTGATGAAGGCGGCCGGTCAGTATATCGCCAGGCGTAAATCGGGCAAGAGAATTCTGTTGCGACGGTACTATAACGCGACTCTTACATACCGTCTACCGGTCAACGTTTTAATTGGTGTTTTCGAATTGCTCTCTGAGAACCGCCAGTGATTCGTCAACCTGAATATTGAGTAATGCCGAGATCGGACAAATTCTCAGAGACGTTTTATTTCGCAATTCCTTCAGTTTCTCGTCTGCTCCGGCCTCGTCAATTTTATTGGCGAGGATGATCGTCGCACGTTTTGATAATCCCTCCTGATAACACTCTAATTCTCCCTCAAGCGAGGCGATATCATCCCAAGGATCTCGCCCGTCGTTCGGTCCCATATCTAGCATGTACGCCAAGACCTTCGTCCTCTCGATATGCCGTAAGAACTCATGGCCTAAACCCAGATTTCGATGAGCCCCCTCAATCAAGCCGGGGATATCCGCGATCGTCAAACAAAAGCAATTGTCGAATTCGACCCTTCCCAGCTGTGGAGTGCGGGTCGTGAACGGATACGGAGCCGTCTTTGGATTGGCATTCGATACCGTAGAGAGAAACGTTGATTTCCCGGCGTTCGGGAACCCGACCAATCCGATATCTGCAATGATCTTCAATTCAAGTTCGAGCGTATATTCTTCTCCCGGCTGCCCCGGTTCACACGTTCTTGGCCGCTGATTGGTACTTGATGCGAATCGGAGATTCCCCTTACCGCCGCGCCCACCGCGAGCTGCTACGAACTCTTCGCCGTCTGCACTTAAGTCCGCGATAATTATATTGGATTTTTCAACATCCTTTATGACCGTCCCAACGGGGACGGAAATGACGAGATTCTCACCTCTTCGGCCGTGTTTCGCGTTTCCAGAGCCCGCTCCCCCCTTAGGTGCATCATAGTGATTCATGTATTTGAGCGGAACAAGCGTCTGCTCATTAAGGTCCGATCGAATAATGACGTTTCCTCCTCTAGCACCATCACCTCCACTCGGCCCGCCCTTCGGAATGAACCGCTCGCGACGAAAACTGGCACAACCCTTGCCGCCGTAGCCACCTTTCACGCGTATCTGTACTCTATCAGCAAACATAATAATGAGAACCTATGGCCAAGGAAAAAATGGGGGTAGAAGGAGGTGAAGTAACAAACCCGATGAACCCCGAATTCGTATTTTTAGGGTTAATGAGTCACCTGCAAAGATATCTCGATGACTACACCCTATTCAATTACTTCTTCTTGCGCTTCACCGAACTTTCGGGTGTTTTCGATTCCGGTACGGGAGCCGGGCCATTATAGTCGACACCGTCGACGGCGATTTTGCCGCCATAGACAAGAATCCGACCGACATCGGGATCATTAATCAATCGAGGCATGGTATTTTCGACAATGTATACACTGTCCATTTTTAAGTCGCCATTCAAATCGAACACGCGATACCTAAACAACCGCGGCGCCGCCTGGATCAGTGTGTGGACGCGGCTGAGAGCATCGATATCACATTGCGGGCGAATGCCCTGTACCCGCGGCCCCAATCGGGCGACGGCGTAAACGTAATCGTGGTCTTCGATCTGAAGATAATAAAAATCGCCGTCTCCGTGATGAAACATATTTAAAGTGCATCGCCGGGTTGAAATAGGCCCGTCGCCTTCGATTCCCGGGAAACCAACGTCGTGTGCCCAAACTTCTATGCCATCACGTACCTGAAACAGTTTCGGAGTCGATAGATAGTCGCTCGACAATCGAGGGTGCCCCACGCGGGCAGTCAGATGATAATCATCTTCTTCTTGAAGTACGAAATAGTCGCTAATCGGTACAACCAAAGTCTTCACAACCCCGGGCGACAGAACGAGATTGGCAATCGGATCAAATTCTTTCCCCGACGTAGAAACGGGAATCCCCTTCAAATTCTTGATTTCGAATATCAGGTGTCCCCCGTCCGTCGCGTCCTCGCCGAAGTATAAAGTCTGTCCGCTGATATTCTTCAGCGTGACGGTAACACGTACCGGTTCAAAGGCGATATATCGTTCGAATTCTGTAGAGACATCGACGGTTATCTGAGCGTTCGCCATCGAACAAACTGCGATGATCCCAAACACCAGGGTTTTTATTCGATTTTTCATTGCAATAAAACACACTAATTTTTGTAAAAGCTGGGAGCTTATTCTGATTCCAGGCTCGAACCCGACTGAGCCAACCGCGAGATATTGGATATGATGTATTCGCTGACGTCCTTACTGCTTATGACATCGAACAAACAGATTTGTTTCTCTAATGGACAAATTCTGGAAAAACAGGGAGAACAGCTGACTTTCGTCTGAAATATTTTGTGAATTTTGCCATACGGTCCGGTTTTAGTCGGATCAGTCGGGCCGAAAAGCGCAGCGGTTGGTTTTTCCAGTGCTGCTGCGATGTGCATTGGCCCGGTGTCATTTGTGATGAGCAGATGGCTTTGCTTCAGCAACTCAACCGTAACCGGAAGATTCGTCTCTCCCATCAGGTTACTGACTCGATCAGTATTCGCCGAGTCACAGATTTCAGAGCCGATCGCCCGTTCATCGCTGGTTCCGAGAAGCCAAAATCTCACATCCAGATTACGTTCTTTTAGAACTTCTGTGATGATCTCTACAAAAAAAAACCGGGCCACATCTTACTAGGCCACCGTGCCGCAGGTGCCACTGCAACAAGGTACTCGGCTCCACTAAGATTGTGGTCACGAAGTAAGTCAGAGGCTTGCTGGAAAACAGAAGATGAACTCCGAAACTGCGGCGTTATATACTGATAGGAGGAATCAAGCGTGCTATTAATTAGATATATATTTCTGTCTATCGCGTGGCTTGCGGATTCAGGAACGTTAACCTTTCGGCTGTAAAACAACGTTGCACATTCCCGGGCGTGCGCGAATCCCACCTTATTCTCACTCCGCGAAAGCAACGCGCAAATACCGCTCCTCAGTAAACCCTGAAAGTCAAAGACATAATCGAAAGGGCAACGTCGTAAGTTCAGAAAAAATCGGTAAAGATCGCGGAGCCCTGAGGGGGATAGCCAATTCTCACGTCTGAGCACAAGAATTTCGTCAGCGTCATCACATAATTCAACGAGTTGCCTGAACCTTTCGAAGACGATCCATGTGATTTTGGCGCTCGGGAAATGACGTTTGAGAATTCTAACTGCGGGGAAAGTATGGATGATATCGCCTAGACTACTGGGCTTAATGATCAATATATTCACTATTGATCAAGCGCCTTTTTCTAAGCGCAATGCCAATCTCTCGGGAAGTCCGACCTTGATGATCTTCTCTTGCGCGGCCTTTATTTCGTAGGGAATTCGGTAGAGGGTTACCAAGTTTTTTTCGGTGTCATAAATAACAAACGCCGAACGCCAGTCGCCGTCGCGCGGTTGCCCGACGCTACCAACGTTTATTAGATATTTATGACCAGCTTGAATCTTGATCTCGCTGTATTTTCCGCCTTGTATCGTCCCGAACTTCTCAAACGCAAGTGGAACGTGCGAGTGACCGCAAAAACAAATTTGAGAGAACTGATAACTGAAGCTCGCACCAGCGGATAGTTTGTCGAAGATGTACCCCCAACGCTTCGGCGAATCTAAGGAGGCGTGAACAATCGTTATTTTCCCAATCTGCATCGTCAGACGCAACCGCTTCAACCACCCTCGCTGTTCATCTGTAAGATTGTTTCGGGTCCACTCAATTGCCATCGCGGCCTGGGCGTTAAATCCAGCCAAATCCGTATCCTCTGCGGCTTGTTCGTCGTGATTCCCCATCACGACACCAGCTAAAGGTAACGCACGAATCTTCTCAAGGCAGGCATCTGGATCCGCGTTATAGCCGACAAGATCCCCGATGCAAAGATAGCTATCCACTCCAATCTTTTCGCACTCCGCCAAAACTGCGGTTAATGCCTCCCAGTTTGCGTGTACGTCTCCAAAAACAGCATACTTCATCTAGTTGCTTCCTGATATTTATAGTAAGTGTTAACTGACGCAGTACTCGGACGCCCAGCCTTAGTCTAACCGGTAGTGTTTCACCTTATATTCGGCGGGCGCCGGTTGCAAATAATAAGCGCTAAATTTATTGGAGAAATCCACCCCCCTGCCGGCTAAACCGCGAACCGACCGGGACTTGCACCTACCAAATTAATTGACCCCAAACCTAATCTACACCTTGGAAGATAATAACATTTTCGCAGAAATCCATACGGAATTTAAGAAAAAACTCAATCTTTCACCCATTAAATTCGTTATAGAGCCGGATTAATCCTTGCTGCGCGCACGCGCCTTTAACAACCTCTTTCGCTCGAGTGGGGGGCACGAACGACCGATGTACTGCCTCCTTGAGCACTCTGTTATCCTGTAATTTCGGGATCATTAGTAGAATCCGCTTACACCGTTCCGAAAGCTCCCGATCGTTACTAAGAAAACTCTGTGCTAGAATGAACGGCACAGCAAAGTTTACCACCAGATCATGAATACGGTTAGTTCCAAGTAAAGCTGCCGGTTTTTTCAGGATCCGCTGAAAATCTAAGAAATACCGGAATTCTTCTTCAATATTGGTAACAAAGAGCGCTTTCAATTGCGGAAACAATTTTTTCGGATCATCAGGGATTTGAGCGACCTTGATGATGGCTCTACCTAATTGGAAATTATTCTGTTTTAGCACATGATGGGCGGCCAGCAGGCGACGCTCGGGGGAATTGTACGGACGTGAGCTGTGCTTCGTCCAGCGTATCGGCTTGTATTCTTTTCGCTTGGACCACCAATCATCCCACATGCATCCCACCCAGGCAGTGTAGCGCCTATGGATATAGTCAGAACTGGGGTCTGGCAGCAGTCCGGCGGCGCCGAACAGCACAGCTCGGCCTGTCGCCTCATTGTACGATTGCAAGTCAGCCAGCGGCACCTGGTCGGCCAGCTCAGCGAACGGTACACGATTGTTCTTGTAACCAATAACTTCCAGGAGCAGGCGGTAAGCACTCTCCTCCGCTCCGTATGTCTCGATCTTTTCGGCACAGGTTCGTGCTTTCTCCATCATCCGTGCCAGCCCGTAGGCGTTTAGAATATTTGTCAGTCTGTCATTGTCGAGGCTGGCTAAGTACGCTGCGTGTTCGCCTGGTCGCACTTTGTTTGCATAGGGGTAAAAGACGATATCGTTTCGATCCAAAATCTTACTCAGGGGCGCACTGAGCGAATCCCGCACCTTATATATTGGAACACCCGCCGGCCAGTCCGCGAGTTTCCGTGGGTTATCCCACACGACGTGGAGAATGACGTTGTTATAATTTTCGTTCAGATGATGACCGTGCTTTTCCCAATCGCATGGACGAAAATGAATCTCAACGTCGCCGCGAATAACAACACCATTAATTCGGATCGCTGCATTACGGAAATCAGGTCCTGCTTCCAAATTCCACGTGCCTGCGTCCAGGACCTCCAATATATCATTGTTTTCCGTTCTCAGGGGTTCGCGAAACAATTGCTCATTCCAAATCACCTGTAAGGTTTTCTCTTGAAAATAAGGTTCGGACTCCTCGCAATTGAAAAACTCGTCCGAAAACAGCTGGTTGTATAAGGTTTGCATCGAATTGTTACGTTACCTTTACGCGATCTAGTGCCTAATTGCTTGTCTTAATTCTATTGATTATGACAAGCAAGTACTCGGTTCTATTTCGTTCAGTTTCCCATAGCGATTGGTGACGAATCCATACACACTCCGCTAGCCTGATCCATGCATGAATTTCGTCACGAGAGTTCGCAGTGTATTTGAGATCAATGAGTTACGAAGGTTTCAAGGCTGAAGGAATAGCGAGCTATTTCAAGGTCTTGGGTTCTTTGTAAGTCATTTAGGTCATTTACAATGCGTGCTCGCAGTAGAAAGTTCGTGCATAGATCAGGCTGGCGTTCCGTAACACGGGGCTGAGCACGGAAAATTCGGTGCCGCGCAGTATGCATTGATATACGGATCTTGAGATCCAGACGTCATCTGTTATTCGAACACAGGCGTTTTCTGCATTATCACACGAACTCTCCAGCGCCGGTAATGTCATAAGACGAACGACGTCAGGTCGAAAAATCGACGACAGCCAGTATATTTTAAGATTACGCTGCTGTCCCCCAAAATGATTATAAATGATATAGGAACATATATGAAACACTATAAATATTCACTGCTTTCAGCCATTCTTCTAACGATTTCCTATGCGCCAGCGAACCAGGAAGGAAGTGACAGAATGGATCACAACCAATCCCGACGGATAACTCCAACTGTCCTAGCCGTGACTAAAGTACTACCGTCTGTTGTGAATATTAGCACTGAGAGTATCGTGACACAAAAATTTCAGCGTTACCGGCGGGCAGATCCGTTCACTAAACTGTTCAACCGGTTTTTCGGGCTTCAACAGCAGCAAAATAAGACGAATTCTCTGGGAAGCGGCGTGATCGTTGACCCTAACGGACTTGTCCTAACGAATAACCATGTGATCCAGCGGGCATCAAGAATTATCGTGATGCTGGCCGATGGAAATGACTACGAAGCGAAGCCTATCGCTACCGATGAAACAAGCGACCTCGCGTTGCTTCAACTTCAAGGATTACCCGATGGCGCCGTTTTGGCTGCGGCGACGTTCTCCGCGCCCGATGACTTGCTTCTCGGCGAGCAGGTCATCACCGTGGGCAATCCGTTCGGGTTAGGACATAGCGTAGCCTCGGGAATTCTAAGTGCAAAGAAACGTAAATTCATTTACGATGGCGATGTATTATTTAACGACATCATCCAGATAGACGCGGCGATAAATCCCGGGAATAGCGGTGGTCCTCTCGTAAACGCGGACGGCGAATTAATTGGCATTAACCTTGCTATTCATGGCGACGCGGAAGGCATCGGTTTTGCAATTCCCCTGGGCCGAATCGAAGAGGTTTTAAGTAAATGGCTCATCCCCTCCCGCTTCAGCCTGACACTATGTGGACTTATCCCGGGGACAGTCACCAGCGAGGATGGCGGGACGCGGGCGGTCGTAGACGATCTGATGCGTGATAGCCCCGCCGCACAGACGGCGCTGAAAAAAGGTGACATCATTAAATCGGTAAACGGTATCAGCGTTAACCAGGCGATTGACGTAGGGAGGATTCTTTGGAAATTGCGATCGGGCGAGAGTGTCCGAGTTTCGCTGGCTTCCGGTGCAACTGTGGAGTTCGCAACTCAATCTCTGCCCGAACTCAGCGAAGAGGTAATCGCCCAGAAACGATTAAAAGTCGAGTTCCAGCAGCTTACACCTCCTCTAGCCGATGCACTCGGACTGCCATACTCGCGAGGGCTCGTAGTGAGCGACGTAAAACAGGGAAGTATCCTTGGCCGTCGGGGTGTTCGCCGCGGCGATGTTGTAATCCAAGTCGGTGAAATTCCGGTTACGGATTTTACGGATCTTTTTCGGTCACTCCGTTACATAGAAGAAGGCGAAGTGGTCAACTTTGTGGTTGATCGCATTCAGTCAGTGAGAGGGCGGAGACTATTGCACAGATATATTCTCGCCATACCGTTGTAAATATTCAGAGCGATTATTATGTTACCTGTGTTCTATTGTACTAACTGGCTGTAGGTTGCGAATTTAAATCCGGGACGAAATATTATGACAAGTTTCAAACAGTACTGCACCATCGCCTTTGTCGTAATTCTCGCGATGGGCGCTGGTCGAATGTTGTTACCTTCGTATACCGAGTACAACAAAACGCGCCAACAATTACACGAAGAAGAGAGTAACCTGTTGAAACAGCAGGTACTGACCGAGGCGCTGCGGGAGAAAAATTATAAGCTTCAGACGGATTCCAGAGCGATAGAGCGAGTTGCACGGGAGAAATTTGGCTGGAGCCGAACTGGCGAGAAAATCTATGATTTCGGCGATAAATCGAGTGGCACCGCAATTAAGTAGTCGCGACGCAGGACTTGATTCTCGAACTCCAGTATATCGCGGAGTAATACTACACCAGCGTTGTGCTACTTCTTATTTACAACGTCCGTAGTATCATTGCCAGAAGAGGTGGCATGGGCTGGAATTTTCACGACGAAAGTGGCGCCGTTCCCCGGTTGGCTATCTACAATGATCTCACCGCCGTGGTTCTCGATTATCCGCTTTGATACCGCAAGCCCTAACCCGGTTCCCCGATCGCCTTTGCCGGTGTGGAACATTTCGAAGACCTTGCCTCGGAGGTTCTCGGGTATACCAATTCCGTTATCGGTCACCTCTATATTCATTATCTGCCCCTTCGTATCGAGGTGAAGTCCTGCCTCTACCACGCCACCACCGTCCTTGCCATAACGTTCTCGAACAGCGTCGACGGCGTTGTTCAATAGATTCAACATAACACGATGTATTCCGCGACTGTCTATCTCTGCGAACATAGAAGCACCGCGGATATTCTCGTCATATACAATCTCGATCTTTTCGTCGCGTGCTTTTGCTCCAACGAGTTCAACGGTTTCGATCACAATGTCCGCTACATTATACATCGCAAGATCAGCCGAGTCGTCCTTCGATAAATTCAACATGTCAAGAACCAGGGCCGACAGACGTACGTGATTCTTCGAAAGAATCTCCCAAGCCTCGTTCATGAGCTTTGTGTCCGAACCGTCTATACCTAAGCGCAACAAAGACACACTTCCCTCGAGTCCGTTAAGTATGTTCTTGACATAGTGCGACAGGCCGGCCGCGGTTACCCCGATCGCCGCCATTCGTTCCGAACGAAGATTTTCTTTCACCAGACGGCTGTTTTCTATTGCCATTCCGGCTGAATGCGCTACCATCGTTAATAAAGTAAGATCATCCTTCCTATATTCCTTTGCCGTCATGGTAGCAGACAAATAGATTACGCCGCACAAGTGATTCTGACCTACCATCGGCACGCACATAACACTTTGGACGTTCAATCCACATATAGAATTGCTGTGGAATCGTTCGTCGTGGGGTGCGTCAGTTGACAGGATCGCTTCATTATTCTTCTTGACGTAGTCGATGATTGAACGACTAATGAAGTTTTCCGTGACAAGATTGAGTCGCCGCTCATGATTCCGGCCGGCGACAGGTTCAAATAAATCCTGATCGGACGAGTACGATAGTAGATATGACGTGTCCGATGGAATAACCGCATCGACAACGTCGAGAATCTTGTGATATAATTCGCTTTCGTCCGAGACAGAAGTCAAGAGACTTTGAACCTGATAGATCGCCTTCAGCCTCTGCCGGCTTTGCTGAACATCATGCTCAGTCTTACCGCCGGGAAAAACAATGCTCTCGGCTGTTATCGGGCCTACCCGGTAGGAGATAAGAGACTCGTCCAGCGCCACGCTCTCGTCCTCCTTCTTCTCGTATTTACAGAGTTCGAAGAGTGTGTTCCCGATGCGAACCGGGGTTTTCAGCGGAAGTTCCGTTTCGCCATCGATCTTACATCCGCGAACCCACGTACCGTTGGTGCTACCAAGATCGCTTATTCTCCACACTGAATCATCGAAACGAATTGCTACATGGGTCCGAGAGATCACGGTGTCGGGGATGGAAATATCGGCGGACACCGCACGGCCAACCGTAAACTTGTCGCTTTCCACCGGAATCTCCCGGCCCGCCGCCGGTCCACCAACAACGCGAATTATGACTTCCTCAACAGCGGAAGAATCCTCGTTCGGCGATTTTTCTTTGTCCTCCACTGCGTCCACGATAAATTGTCCTGAGTATATTGATTAATCTGAAACGCGATCACAAAAACGTCGCGTAATATCGCTACCGAAATAAAATTTTGAAAGCTCGTGGTTATTCCTGGGAGCCCACCAGTGGGCTTCCTTTTTAACCCACATTTTACAATACGAAACGGGCTCACAATGTCGAAGATTGCCGCCAAGTTTCAAGGGCCGACCGGGTTAGGGCGATCGGCAAGGAAGTCGTATACATTCTTCGAAACCGAATCCTTAAAGAGCTTGCGCGTGCTTGGGCGACCTGCCATCCCTTATTTTTCCAAAAATTAAAATTCCTGGACAGGAGCTATACCGCAAGCGGTACAGTTTTTGGACGACTTCAAAATGGTTGAGTAAGAGACTCCGAAAGATTTTTCGAAAACTCCGCGATTGTTGGTATAAATTAGGTCACGCTAATATAAACAATAACGGCATGCTTTCAAAACGCGCGGATTCGGTTTTCAAGCTGCCCATGCCTTCGTTTATTTAAAAATCGAACGGCAATTTGCGTTTAACTCGAAATACTGCGACATAATACGCTGACACTCCAAGGTAAACTCAGCTTTACGATTCGACCTGCCGCGGGAATCTGATGTCATTATTTTATGCATTTTATCGATCTCGAAGACTATCTGTTCCACATAATCCGACGGTGGGTCCGTGAGCTCCGCGACGACACCTTTTACGCGATCGACCATGGATTCCAGATCTTGGAAAAGTGAATCCAGTGCCGGAAAAATCTGTACCTCGAGAACAGGATCTGACCCGAAATCGCTGACGAATTTTTCTAAGTCAATATTAACTTTGATAATCGGCAGCAGCCGACTGATAGAACTGATTCTAACGATACCGCGACGGACGTATTCCAGATCCTCGTCCTTGAACACTTCGTAAATTTGCTTTTCTCGAATTAACCAATATTCCGACGGCTCGTTGACCGCAAACGAATGACGACTGATTTCACGGCGTTGATTTACGTACAGGATTTTCGCTAACTCCAATAAAAACTGCTCGGTAACTTCTTGAAGGCCCCATTCTGACGCCTTGGTCTCGACGAGTTTTGCAATCGCGTTCGTCGACTTACCAGAAAAGAAAGAATCAGCTGAAATCAGTTCGTTAATACGCTGGAATTCAGGAATCGGCGTTGCGGATTGCAGTTCCTCGACAGAACCTGCCGGAACCGCCTCGAGCGCGGATACGATGTGCCCGTACCCCGCATCGTTCAGCATTCGCACGACCAACTTGTCTACATACTCGCGTGATACAGATTCTCCATGACGATACTTGTCCGCGATCAGTTCCTTCAGCGTAGTGAGGAGAGTCTTCGTCACCTCCCAGTCGGATGCCGCCGAACCGGTGGTCGCATTCCAAAGGTCTTCTTCAAGCTCATCCAGATTTAATATATTTAAAGATCCGTTTATATCTTTTATAAAAAAGGAATTCGAATTTATCTTAATCATACCGAATCTTTCAGCTGTTTTATTTCGTTGATAAACTCGTCAACATCCTTAAACTTTCGATAGACAGAGGCGAATCGCACGTAGGCTATATCATCGAGATCCTTCAATTCCCCCATCACCAGCCGGCCAATTGCATCGCACGGTACTTCACGCTGCCCGAGGTTCTCGATACCCTGCTGTATTCGCGCAAAGATCTCGCTCAGGCTATCGTCGCTAACGGGGCGCTTCCAGCATGCTTTCTTAATGCCATCCCTAATCTTACTTGGCTTAAAATCTTCACGCCGCTGATCACGTTTGATCACGTAAATTTCTGTGGGAACGATTTCTTCGACAGTTGTGAAGCGGTACGAACAACTAAGGCACTCCCGGCGACGACGAACGGAAATACCCTCTTTCGATAAACGACTGTCAACAACTTTGTCTTCTTGAAACTCACAACGTGGACATTTCATGATTGCGAACCTAATACGGCTTCGTGATTCCTCGTGATTCTGGTAATACTAACGGCTCTGCCGGTTTCCCGATCAAATTCGACGACGGCACCGTTAAGTACAATGTTTTTCTCTACAACTTTATAATGACTCGGCAATCCCGTCGTAAACGTTCGGAGTACCGGAGTAATTTCCCGACCCAATATTGATTCTCGACCGCCTACCATTCCGAGATCGCAGATGAATGCTGTCCTGCCGGGAAAAATCTGCTCGTCCGCGGTTTGAACGTGAGTGTGCGTCCCGTATACCGCTGTGACCCTACCGTCAAGATGTCTTCCCATGGCGATCTTTTCGCTTGTCGCTTCAGCATGGAAGTCTACGAAAATCGTACTCGCCCGATCACCAATTTCCTCCAGTATTCTATCCACCTCGGTAAACGGATTTTCTGCGTTCTTACTAATAAAAACACGTCCAATCAAGTTTATAACACATATCACGCCGCCTATCGGGACATTGAAAAGTCCGTAACCTTTTCCCGGTTGCCGAGAATCGAAATTAGCGGGGCGCAGTAATTTGGGGCAGGAAGCGATTTCCTGCACGAAATCTTTCTGATCCCAGACATGATCGCCCGATGTCAGCACATCAACTCCGGAATTCAGAAGCGTCTCAACGATCTTCCGGGTCACTCCCGCACCGCCGGCGCTATTCTCGGCATTTGCAATACAAAAACTACAGTTATATTCGCGGCGAAGTTCGGGGATTAAATCCTGCGCAGCCCTACGACCTCCTTTACCGACTATATCTCCGATCAAGAGAATTTTCATGACGTCGTATCCCATTCAGCCGGGTGCAAGAACGGCTTGTTAAACAGCAAACAAAGATTGAATATTCAAAGGAAACTATCGCCGCAAAATGCTATCTTGCGAGCTGCAATATTTCTTTGACGAAATACCGCGAGGCAAGCCTACGGGATATCAAGTTTTTGGTAAAAACCCTATTCGCGATAGGCCCCCGGAAGCGGAATCCATTGGTGAAATTAAATTTCTGTAGGAGCATCTATGATAACACGTATCAAGAAAATTGAAACAAAGTACGCACCCGAAGCGATCGGTCCCTACTCGCAAGCGATCCTTACCGGCGATTACCTATTTGTTTCCGGTCAAATTCCGTTGGATCCGGAATCTGGGTTAATCATCGGAGACGATATCAGAGCGCAAACGCGACACACGTTAAAGAATCTGAAGGCAATTCTCGATTCCGAGAATATCCCCCTGGATAACGTTGTTAAGACCGAAGTCTTTTTGCATAATATGTCCGATTTTTCGGTCATGAACGATGAGTACGCGAAAATATTCAACGGGCCTATCAAGCCCGCACGCCAAGTCGTAGAAGTTTCAAAACTTCCGAAAGACGCGAAGGTAGAGATCTCATGTATCGCCGTAGCGATCAAATAATCTACTGATACGGTGGGCAACTTAATATTAACCATACAGAAAAAATCGCGACAAGACGATCCCTCGGGAGCGACGAACATCCGGTATTTCACACAGATCAGGTATGGGTTCTGATTGAGTACACCGTTATGTCTTTGGGTATGCTATAGTTCGAATTTCCGCGCAGACCAAGTGATACCAACAATCGCGGAGTTTTCGAAAAATCGTTCGGAGTCTCTTACTCAACCATTTTGAAGTCGTCTCTCCGTATTCTCGGAGTCCGCTTGCGGTAGAATATCCACAACCTGCGCTCTGCTCCCCCGGGAGGCGTCATTTCGGCGCGAGGATTAATAGTTCACGATCGGTATCTATCTCGAATCGGAACTGCTCGAGGAACGACATCCCAAGCAGCCCCTCAGAACTCGCGTCTTCCTCAGATTCGAATACGAGTGCCCGTACATCCTTCGCTCGGGCACGGCCGAGACGGACATCCCGTAGACTAACGGAACGAGCATAAACAACGGACCCATCAGCCAGCGTACACGGCACTAGGTCACCAACGTTACCTAAGCCCATACGACGGGCGAGCGTGGAAGAAATCTGTACGTGCGTCGCGCCTGTATCAACTAAAAGACGAGTTTTATAGTGGCGATTCACGCGGGCAGTTACGTAAAAACTGTTCCCCTCGCGCTCGAGTTTGATTGCGCGTTTTCCGACTGCTAATCGTACCCCTACCTTCCCGACTTTTACTGCCGTACCGGCCACAGCCTCAGTGATTTTCACGGCAGCAGTTGCTGTCTTTCCAGCGACAACAATCGTATCTCCCGTAATTTCCAGCATTTTACAGGAGCTCAACAGGAGTAACAGCGTACTCATACACAAAATGACCGCACCGAGCGGGTAGGAATCTGGGACATTTATTTTTCGCATATATATACTGATCGCCTTCCCGTTCTCGTCCGGATTACCCGAGACTTTTCCTGCATGAGCCGCAGGAGCGGACTCCGAGAATACGGAGAGAAATCTCGTCCGGAATCTTTCTTATAATTATACCGAAAGTCATGGAGTTTTCGAAATATCGTTCGGAAATTCTTGGCTGATAAACTCGAAGCTATCCAAAAATTATAGTGCGTGCAGTATGGTACGTGCTTGATTTCAGTCTTCCCGTAAATCAGACTGCCTACAGTCTATATGCACAAATTTCGTCATGAGGATGGGTAGTTTGCTTTAGATCAAAGCGTTATGGAGGTTGCCGGGGCGAAAAAGTATTGGAATATTTTGAGATCCGGTATCCTCTGTACCTCGTTTGTATGAAATAAGATACGTGTTCATAATAGAAATTTCATGCATAGATCAGGCTAGTCCTCGTCAGATCCTGTTTATACACCGTCTGACATCATTAAGCAATAGATTCTCCGAAGCGCATCAGCCGTGCGCTATTGGAGAGGATAGCGAGCGTTCCGACAATCTGGATCGCCGCTGCGAGAAACGCCTTGAAGACCGACGGCTGGATCTTTAGACCAACAGCGAACATATCCATAAGCTGATAACCGAAAATAAAGAAAACCAATCCGGCAACGATTATCGCGACGCTGAGAAGCAGGTTGATCACGATGATTTTGCGTGTTTCTTTTGAAAGTAAAACTAAGGCCGGAATCCGCCCTAGATCGTTACTCATCAGGGCAATTGACGCGCTGTCAATCGCAACGTCGCTTCCGATCGCACCCATTGCGATTCCAATATCCCCCGCCGCTAGCGCCGGCGCGTCATTAACACCATCTCCCACTACCGCGACAGTACCTCCCTCGGCTTTAATCCTTTCGATATATGCCACCTTTGCCTCTGGTAAACAATTCGCCTCAATTTCATTGATTCCGACCGCCTGACCAACGACCTTTGCCGCCGCGTCATTGTCGCCTGTTATCATACAACATTGTACGCTTGCCGACGCCCGTAACTCCTCGATCGCCGGTGCCGCCGATACTCGAACTGTGTCCTGAAGTCCGATCCAACCTAGACGCGTATCGTTACGAGAAATACAGACGATACTCATTCCAGTAAGATCCTCATCCGTACTATCGCCCGCCGAAAAGTCACCATCTGCAATTCCCTGCTCGCGCAGCCACTCGCTATTGCCGGCTCGTAATGTCTCATTAACGAAAGTGGCGGTAATTCCCTGACCTGCGGATTCCGCATAGTTCTCGGCACGCCCATACTGAACGTTCGTTTCTTCCGCTAATCTTATAATCGCATGCGCCGCTGGGTGATTACTGCCCGACTCCGCCACGGCAGCTGTCTCAAGAAGGTCCGTGGTTTCTATTCCCTTGCACGGCTGCAATCGAACAACTTCCAGTTTGCCCTCCGTTAGCGTTCCGGTTTTATCGAATACCACAGTTCCAATCTTCGCCGCCGTTTCTATGTGCGCGACGTTCTTGATCAGTATACCAAGCCGCGCTGCAGCCGCAACCGCGGCGATTACCGCCGAGGGCGCGGCGATCACGATTGCACAGGGACAGCTTATAACCAACACTAGAACGACGCGCATGAGATCCTGAGTAAAAAACCATACGAGCGCGGCGATCATTACGATCGTAGGAGTGTAATATTGTACATACCTATCCGTCAATCGCAGTATTGGAGGGCGGCTCTTTTGAGCCGATACGATTAATTCCTGAACTCTCCCTAACTTCGTATCTATTCCGACCCCGGTCACACGAATATCGACGACACCCGTAAGATTCGCCGTACCGGCGAATACAGTGTCTCCCAAGCGCTTGTCCACTGGTAAGGATTCGCCTGTAATTGTCGCCTGATTTACGGTGCTCGTTCCTTTTTCGACAACGCCATCTGCCGGAAAATTTTCACCTGGCCGAATACGGATCAGGTCATTTGAACCCAGTTTCACGGCCGGGACTTCCATTACCGCCGAGGACTCGGAATTGACCAGGCGCGCAATCGCAGGAGTGAGTTTTATCAGTGCCTCAATCGACGCTCTCGCGCCAATTGCCGTGCGCTCCTCAATCGTAATCGCAATTAACATGAAAAATGCGATCACTCCCGCCTCCTGGAACTTCCCCATTACAAAGGCAGCCATCAATGCAAGAGCTACGAGTTCGTTCATATAGTACTTGCCACGGGCAATGTCGTTGATTGCAGCTATCGCTATTGGGGTCGATAGGATTATCGCGCCTGCAATCGCACTCACCCCACTCGCGATCGATGCCTCGTCATAAAAAATGAATTTCGCGAGGAACGAGTTCAAAATAAGAATTCCCCCGATCACAGCAACGTGAAGGTTCGTTTTCTGCTGCGAATTGTCGGGGCCGCCGAGGCTTCGATCTGCACCGGAATAACCTTTATCGGTTGAGTTAGACTGTTCGGTTGATTCGATCATTTATATCTGGTGTTGTTGTTGATTAAATTCCGTAATTGTACCCGGCCAGTCCCAATTCAAGCGAACTTTTCGTTGGATTTTCTTCGTAATCGTACTCCTAAACCTAATCGTAATTCCTTTCCAAATTTGACCTCGAAAAACCAGAAAGATTACTAATCGGAATGTTCACTTATTTTAGGGCTAGTGTATCGTGTACGTAATTCGTTGTATTATGATTGTGCCTAATTTGGATGCAGATTCACGGCGACTGAGGAACGGCCATACCCGTAGGTCTGTCCTTCCTCAGTCGCCGTAAACCTGCGCCAAAAGAGGCATAACCGATTTGCGGCGAGGGTCTTTCGCCGCTCAGTCCCATCGAAAGAATACGACGATGCGCAAGCATCGCCTTATTTCTCTCGATGCACCTGAGGCAACGAAATGCCTCTCGTCATAACACAATGAATTACTTACGTACACGACACACTAGTAACGCGGCGTACTACGAATGCTTCCGTTTATCTTATTGATCGCCCTCGAGCGTTTTAACCGCCATCACGTCGCGCCGAGTCGAGTCCACCCACGAGGAGACGAAGTGACTCGCAAATTCAGCAGCCCGAAAGGGTACGTTTTGACGGGTTCCACGCTGGTTCGGGAAGAGTCCAATCATACGTACCCAGTTCGGGATGCTAACGGGCTATTACCGGAACGGGAGCGTACGAAGTTCTCGTTCGGATCCGATTAATAGTCGCACTTCCTGCCCGCCGCCGTCTTCGTCGGTGTGTATGACAAATTTACGGTCAACCTTTTTCAGTACTTCAGTCAATACATCAGTGTGCAGTGTCATCAATGTCGTCTTTGGATCCCTCTGGTACTTCTCTAAAATCGCTTGAAAATAAACGGCATCAGCGTGAACTGAAGCGACAATTCGTTTGCGGTATCCCTCGGCGAGCGCCAGGATCTCCGCACAATACCCATCCGTTTCCTGGACGACTTTCGCGGTGTATCCGCGCGCGGCATTAATCTTCTTACTTTTCTCATGTTCCATTCGTGTGACGTTCTGGAATGAACCCCGAGTTGACCGCGGCGGTTCAATTCGTTCGATCGTAACATTCTTGATCAACACGCCGGCATTGATATCTGCGAGCGCGACTTTTAGATTCCCGTGTACGCTTAAACGTAGCGCCTCGGTGCCTCCATAGAGGGCCTGATCGATCCGGGTGGCCGCCATTTCGCGTAGAATAGTCGCTTCGAATGTCGTCCTGATTAAGTCCTCCGGATCCGTGTATTCTGAGAAGTATTTAATCGGATCGGAAATGGAATATGACAGCGACCACCTGGAATGGAGAATGTTCTTGTCGCCTGTCACGTTGTATCCCTCAACCTCGGAAATCGAAAAATCAGAAACGCCGCTGCTACCTGCAGATCTCTCTGATTCTTCGGATAAGCGTTCATCATGCCAGAACTGGTCCGTGACTATCGTTCGTGTTTCCTTCGTCGGTACCCGGATAATTTTATCGATGGGTTTTGGCCAGGCCCAATGCCAGTGTCCGCTTTCGATCAACTGCCCCCCGCCTGTTGAACCAACAGGAGCGCCGAACCGTAGGATAAATGCGCTCTCCGCCGGTCCGACGACAAATAATCCCGATAACACGTATATAAAGAGTAATACGACGATCGCCCAACGCAGTGTCGAGAACGCAAGTTGTAGCGTATGCAACATCGCTTGGCTGCCCGCGTCGGGCACAGCTTTACCGTTAGATTGCTCTGATTGTTTCAATTTCAACTTCTCGCAAATATAATTAGTCGTATTCGAAATATTTTAAGGTCGTACATTCTTTGTATACTGATCCTCTTCGATGTTATCGAAATATCGTCCGAGGTCCATTGCGCAACCATTTTGAAGTCGTCCAAAAATTGTACCGATTGCGGTATAACTCATTTAGATTAAGCATGATACATGCTCGCAGTCGAAATTTTATGCATAGATCAGGCTAGCGAAGCTTCGCCTCAAACCGACAAGTTTTCGCGATCCTGGATACTGGTTGCTAGATGCCGGATAAAGAAAGCAGCGTCCAGCTAGTTTCTGTCCTGAAATAGAAAAGTAGCGCGGTCAGTCCTGACTGCGT
>JAJFLP010000073.1 GCA_021772635.1 Verrucomicrobiota bacterium
CTTGTTTCATATAAATGAGTTACAGAGAACGCCGGATCTCAAAATATTTCAATATTTTTTCGTCCCGGCAACCTCCATAACTCTTTGATCTAAAGCAAGCTACGCATTCTCATGACGAAATTTGTGCATAATGCAGGCTAGTTGTCCGTTGATTTCCAGTAGGTGAGGGCAAGAGCCAAGAGACGCGGTCATACCCCTTTACTATTCAAATAGTTTCTCAGAGAATTGCCCAACTCAGAGCCATAATGATACGATATAAAAGTTAAATTCAGTTCTTTTTCGTCTAAATTTGGATTTGCGCGCCTGATCGCTTTTCTTGATAGTTGAATCACCGTTTGAGAAAGCGAGCGCATCCTTGAGGTTCTCTTAGCGATGCTTGCTTGTTGAATCAATGAGATTTGAAAACGCTCCGCCCTCGGGTCTGTGTCGATAGATTGTGTAATCATTTATATCTTATCCTTACGTCTACTACAGTTAACGGTGTGATTCCGGATCAACAAGTGTGAATGCTGAAAGATTTGGGGTCACACCGAATGCCCCCCAGCTTAAGGATTTTTTGACCTCAATTATGATCAATTTTTCGGAGGCCGTACTGCAGGCGGTCTGTTTCTGAATGTGGGAGGCGGGGTGGCGGGGGCGGGGGGTTTTGTTGTGGGTTTGTGGGGTATAATAATAATTGGGCGCCTCCTACGCCCCCCTCCCTCTTTCAGAAACAGCTTCCCCCCCTTTCTCGGTTAAAAAATATCGTTTCCACCGCGGCGGACCTCGCAGTCTACGCCAGTTGATCACAGTTATTTGATAACACGCCGTCCAATACGTTCAGCAAGGTTTCCGTCGAAAACGGTTTCTCAAGAAACACGTCGATTTGCTGAGGTATTGCTGCGGATATCGTTTCCCTGGTTAGATTGCCGCTGATGCCTATGATACGTAAATTACTATTCAGCGAATTTATCGCTGAGATCATCGATTCAATTGCGACAGCAGACGTCTCTATATCGATGATAACAGCAGAAAACTTTCCGCCTGCGTGTGCAATCAACGCAACGGCATCCGCCTTGTCATTTGCGATTACAACCCTGTAACCGCATTGCTCAAGAGTGACTTTCATGATTTCACAAACCGTCACGTCCTCATCTACCACAAGCACTGACTCCATTGTGCCCTTGGGGATCGAAATGGTTGTACCCGCATAAGGTTCAGGAGATGGGGGCACTATCGCCGGCAGATACACTTTAAATTCGCTGCCGCTGCCGATTTCGGATTTGACGGTGATAAGTCCGCCGTGGAATCTAATGATGCTCGCCGCCGTCGAGAGCCCCAATCCAGCCTCTTCACGATCGGCGTGCGTTGTAAAAAATGGTTCGAAAATATTGTCGATATGAGTTGAACTAATCCCGCTTCCGGTATCGGTAATCGTCACCATTACAAAAGATCCCGGTTCGATCGAACCATGCGGTGTGGCAAAACCCGTATCGGTGTCTTTTGTATCGAGGTCGACTGCGATAATCCCGCCGTCAGACATCGCGTCTCGCGCATTAAGACAAAGATTACATAATGCCTGACGTAACTGAATCGAGTTTCCTCGGATCTGATCGCTATCGGAACGAACTTGGCTCTTGATGGTTATCGAGGCGGGCAGCATATTGGCAATCATCTCCTTGACGTCCTCAATGACTTCGCTGATTGAAAGTAGCTGTTCGCTGTCGCGCGGATCCCGGATAAACTCGCGTATCTGTTCCACGATTTCCTGGCCGCGCCGGGCGCTGGTATAAATCGTATTACAGAACTTAACAGCCGCGGGATCGGCAGAATTCATGGTCTTCAGTTTTGGAATCCAATGGAGTATAGGCGTAAGTACATTATTGAGGTCATGCACCATAACGCCAGCAGCCCTTGCGAAATTTCCGATATGTTGCGATCGAACGAAGTGTTCCCCAATCTTATCCCGTTTCGTAACATCCGTAAAAGACGCCATAAAGGCCGGTTCTCCATCCCACATGGATTCAATCAGTTGCATCTCCGCAACCGCGATTCGACCGTCGCCGCGAATGATTTCCAATTCGTCGATTTTACCGTTGGTCGCGGTTAATCCGATCTCTTTGTTTATTAGCTCGTCTTGTTCCCGGCCGAAGAGCAGTCCGGCAGATGAATTCGCGAATATGATGATGCCGCGCCTGTCAACGGTTATAATGGCATCTCCTGTGTTTTCGATGATTCTCCGAATCTGAGTTTCGCAATCATTGTGTTGCTTTCGGCACCGATGCAGTTCGATGCTGTAGCGAACACTTCTATGCACAACTTCACTGTTTAATAGTTCTTTCACCAGAAAGTCTTGCACACCAATTCGAATAGCCTCGTTACGCGCGGCTTCTGTGTCCCTATCAATCAAAACTATGATCGGCGTCAGGGTGGCTCTTTGCCGAAGAGAATCGGCGAACTCAAGGTCCTCGGTTTCCGGCAGTTCCAGATCAGCTATTATGAGGTCATGCTCGTCGGCGCACGAAAGCGCTTCAGAGAATATTGAACGGCCTACCGTGGTGATTTCGGTCTGTATGGGGCCGGATGTCAGGAGATCCCGCAGCATTTGGAGACAGTTCGGATGATGCTCAATCAGCAGTATCCGCAATAGAGATTTTAATTTCCCCGAGTTTTCGATCATCGTTGCCGGTTTCATGGTGCACTAACTCCAGTCAGGTCTTCGTGTGATTCGCCGCGGCGAAAACGCGATTGTACGTGGCGCGCCGCACGGCGACAAGTTTTCTACAATCTTTCGCGACCGTGATCCCACTGGGGGATAGAAAATTCGACTGCTTGTTTCTTATTTCCGATTCAGGATGTCCGAGACTGCCGAGAGAAATTGCGGGCAGTCTCTCAGTTGCCTCAGGTCTAACTAGCTGCTATGTCGACAAATCTCCGAGAATTTCACACACCTCTGACAGATCGCCGATGAACCGCGGATAGCGACATGGTGACTCGACGATAAGCGTAGGTGTCACGAAGACATTGTACTTGCGGGCCTGTTCGGGGTATTCGACGACATCGACGACATTGAAATCGCACTGTCTATTCCCCTGATAATTGTGCACGTCTTTCAATATTCTGACGGCCTTTTGAGATGCTTTTCCGTTACCTGAAATGAATAATTTTAGAGAATAAGATTCCATGATTGATCTCCTCACACCACTAATTACGCTTCGGTTATATACTGCCTTCGATCGTTCTCTCCGCTGGTGCGGATCACACCTACGTCCGGTACTCACGCGATCCACACCGGTCCGGGAGGATCCACCTGAAAACCTGACTGGAGTTCGTATATAATTTCTTCGGATGAAGGATAGCAAATCCCGTACCAATTAATATGCAGTAGTTCGTAACTATCTTTACACGAGAGTTTTAAGCTATTAACTGTCGTAGTTACGGATACCCAACAGGTGGTGGTTAACCACGGTATATCGGGGAGATTCACGGGTTTCCGTGGCGACGGGATAGGAATACAGACGAGTTGTTGGAGTGGATACGGTAGGATCCTTCGGGTCACACCGAAAGAATTGAGGTCAAGAGTTGTGAACGCCAACGTGTGCTTCGCCCGTGTAGTCTGGAATACTGCGGGACAGGCCGTTGGAGTTCACGCTTTAGTGTGGTATTTTTTTAAGAACTTAACACCCACACTAAAGTGTGAACTCCAACGAACCGTCCGGCAATCAACACGCAACACGTTTCACGCAACACGTTTCACGCAACACGTTTCACGCAACACGCTCCACGCCCCACGCCCCAAGCTCCAAGCTCCAAGCTCCAAGCTCCACGCCCCAAGCTCCACGCAACACGTTCCACGCAACACGCTCCACGCAACACGCCTCACGTTTCACGCCTCACGTTCCACGCATCACTACACCAGCAATCCGTCCATAACCATCATCAAGCGTTCCGGGTCAATCGGTTTTGAGACATACGCCGAGGCACCGGCCTCGAGGCACTTTTCTTTATCCCCCTTCATTGCCTGTGCGGTAACCGAGACGATCGGAAAATCTCTGTATTCGGCGTCATTACGAATGCGTCGAACTGTTTCGTAACCATCGATTCCCGGCATCATTATGTCGATCAGGGCAATATCAATGCTCGGATTCGACTTCAATACGTCGATCCCCTCTTCGCCGTTAGCCGCACTGACGCAGTTTATACCGTGGGTTTTTAACACTGCCGACAGTGCGAAAATATTTATCGGGTCATCGTCGACAATCAATACTGTTCGATCTTCCAGCATATTTTCCCTTGATAAGTTGTGAGGTCTTGCCCGGAGGCGGGACCCTGCAGTCTGTTAACCCCGAAGTCCGACGTGTGCTTCGCCCGTGTAATCCGGAATACCGCAGGACAGGCCGTTGGAGTTCACACTTTTGCCAAAGGCTGTCTCTCCCGCATGCGGGATCGGCTGTGTGTCAAAATGACGAAGTTACAACAGAGCACTCGGCCAACCGAATAATGCGTTACCACCATGAAGGACATGAAGGCGAAAATATAAAAGGTCTTTACTTCATGCTCTTCATGTCCTTCATGGTGAAAAAAAATCCACAAAGGTACAAGGAGCACTCGTGCAAGCAGGACAGGCCGTTGGAGTTCACACTTTTGCCTAAGGGCCGTTTCTCCCGCATGCGGGATCAGCTGTGTGTTATTTTTTAAGAACTTAAGAACCACGCCCCACGCCCCACGCCTCACGCTCCACGCCTCACGCCTCACGCAACACGCCTCACGCCTCACGCAACACGCCTCACGCAACACGCCTCACGCCTCACGCAACACGCCTCACGCAACACGCCTCACGCAACACGCCTCACGCAACACGTTTCACGCAACACGCTCCACGCGCAACGCTCCCGAATCAATACAACCACACACGCATTAATGATATTAACTGATCGATATCGACCGGCTTGGAAATATAATCGGAGGCGCCGGCCTTTATGCATTTCGCCCGGTCGCCGACCATTGTTTTCGCAGTCACAGCGATGATCGGAAGCTTCTTGAATTTTTTCTGTTTCCTGATCTTTCGGATTGTTGCCAGGCCATCCAATTCCGGCATCATAATGTCCATTAGAACAATATCGATTTTATGATTATTATTCAGCAGGGATAACGCTTCCTTACCATTCCCCGCCGAGACCACAGTCATCTTCCGATCCTCCAATGATTTTGTGATCGCAAACACATTGCGCATGTCGTCGTCCGCAAGCAACGCGGTCAATCCTTCAAACGACTCCCTCACTAGCAAACCAGCGGCTTTCCGGATGGGTTTCGGGTTTTCGTTTTTGTGGAGAAGATTGAGAAACAGCGAGGTTTCATCCCGCAAGCGCTGATAGGAATCGACGGTTTTTATAATCACAGTTTCGGCGTACTTCTTGATTCTATTTTCTTCGTCGATCGACAAACTTCTGCCGGTATAAACGATGATCGGCAGGGCCTCGCAGCCGGGTAGCGTCCGTATCTGTTCCAGGGCCTCGTAGCCGGTTACGTCCGGCAGCCCCATATCCAGAATCACACAGTCAACATCCTTGTTCTCGATCACTGTAATCCCTTTCGCAGCGGTACCAGTGCAAATACAGTTAATGCAAGAAGTTGTTAAGAAAGCGGATAGCGATTTCGCGTGCGCTTCATTGTCCTCGATAATCAAAATCGTCCGCGTCGTCTTCGTCCGAATACTCCGGATTTTGTCGAGTACAACGTTCAGACTTTCGGTGAGTTCATCGCCGAGCAGTGGTTTTTGAAGAAATTCAACTGCACCGCGTTTAAGGGTACGATTCCTCACGTCGCCGCTTGACATCATATGGACTGGTATATCTGCAGTTAACGAATCTTTTTTCAGTCGGTCCATTACCTCCCAGCCATCGATTACCGGTAGTTGGACATCCAGTAAAATCCCGTAGGGCCGGTATTTACCTGCAAACGCGAGGCCAGTGTCGCCGCGTACCGCGACGACCCCCTTAAAGCCCCTCTCGTGGATATGTTCCAACAGGACCCCGGCAAAGATTGTATCGTCCTCGATTATCAGAATGACTTTGTCCCCTTTGGAAATATGATGCCGATCGTCAGGGATCTCGGAGGGGATCTCGTTAACGACGTCAATTTTCACGGCCGCCGACCGCGATGTCTCCTCTTTTATATCTACCCGGGATCCAGCCGGATCATCAATGACCGCTTCGCCGAACACCGGTAGATAAAGCGTGAACGTACTGCCCTTGTCCGGCTCGCTGTGCAAACGAATCGCGCCGCCCATCCCCGCTGCTAACTGATTACTGATCGACAGGCCGAGCCCCGTACCGCCGTATTTCCGACGCGTCGATCCATCTGCCTGCTGAAACGCCTCGAATACAAGCTTCTGCTTATCATGTGGAATCCCTATTCCTGTATCGCTGACCGCAAATGACAGATAGCTTCCTTCCTTAAAACCGATTTTCGAAAGTTCGTCTTCATCCGCGTCAACCGGCCGGATGTGGAGACCGACTTTTCCGCGCTCAGAGAATTTGAGGGCGTTGGAGAGGAAGTTTTTAAGTATTTGCTCAAGGCGACCCCTGTCAGTGCGCATAACCTCAGGGGTGCCTGTCGCTGTGGACACTTCGAAGCGAATTTTTTTATCTTTCATCAACGGGACAAACATTGACTCTATACTGGAAGTAACTTCGCTGATATGCACGTCAACGATATCCATGTCCAATTTGCCGGCTTCGACCTTCGAAATATCCAGTACATCATTGATCAGCTCCAGTAAACTCGCGCCCGAATTATGAATGACGGCCGCGTACTCGACCTGATCCGAATTCAGGCTCCCGTCCCGATTTTCCGAGAGTAGTTTTGACAGCAGCAAAATCGAATTCAGCGGCGTCCGTAATTCGTGGGACATATTCGCGAGAAACTCTGACTTGTACTTATTGTTTAGAGCCAGTTCCTCCGCCTTTGCCGCTATTTCTTTCTGGCTCCCCTCAAGCTCAATATTCTTTTCGTTGATCTCCTGGTTTTTTTCTTCGAGGACCTGCGCTTTCTCTTCCAACTCCTGATTGGCGTGCATGAGTTCGTCCTGCTGAACCCTCAGCTCCTCTTCGGAGGCCTGGAGCGATTGCGATTGCATCGCCAGTTCCTCGTTGGTTTGAGTGAGCTCTTCGTGCTGGGTTTTCAAGGCGTGTTCCTGTTCTTTCTGCTGGGTGATATCGACAGCGATCTGCAACACCTTGGAAGGCTTTCCAGTCGTGTCAAAGATTAAATTATATGTCTCGTATAACCATACGGTTTTACCCCCCCGGCTTAAGCGTTGGAATTCCCCGCGCACGTATTTCCCGTCTTTCAGGCTTTGCCAAAGACCTCGGTCGCGGTCAGCCTCTCCGACCCAGTCAACCTTGAATAGACTGTGGTGTTTCCCGCGAATGTCGTCGATGGTGTATCCCATCAAATCCAGGAAAGTGTCATTTGCGACCAGAATCTGTCCCTCCATATCATACTCCACCGTCGCGTTCGCCCGGTTAATCGCTTCGATCTGACCGGCAAGCTCGGCTTCCTTAACGCTGATGGTATCGAGCAGTATTTTTGTGTTTTCACGATTCTGTGCCGAATGTATCGCGATCGCAATAGTCTCTGAGATGCGTTCGAGTAAATCGATAACCCCATCGTTATCTGCGCTATCGCTGGTTGTCGCCAGCTCTATGACCCCGCTGACGCATTCGTTATATACAAGAGGAACCGCGATGATGCGGCGGGGAGCAGTCGATCCCAGAGCCGATTTAATCTTCATGTAGCCCGCCGGGATAGCCGATAATACGATTGTTTTTCTGTCGGCCACAGCCTGACCGATAATGCCTTCCCCGGGCACAAATTCGCGCGCCAACTGATCCGGTTCAGAACACGCATAGCTCCCGACAAGTTCCAAACGGTTTTCTCCCGCCGATACGTACAGCGCGCCGACCTGCATCCCGAGGTAATCCGAAACGAATCGAATTGCGGTCGTACCGAGCGCTGCCACCGTTTGATCGCCTCGAATGAGTTCGTTTAATTTTGCTCCACCGTCCGCCACCCATTTCGCCCGTTCATTCTCCAGGGAAACTTCGCGGAGCGTCGCGGTCATATCAACGAGAGCAACGCCGAGTTGATCTCCGGGGCCGCGTGAACCGACTTCAGCAGAATAATTGCCCATAGCGATCGTATTCGCCTGCTCCACAACAGATCTTAGGTAATCGCCCATTTCGTTTACCGCCGAGGTGAGAACGTCGTTCTTGCTTCGGACCATCACTGATTTCGACAGATCCCCCAGGGCAACAGCCCGGCACAAATTCGTTATGGACCGGAATGATCCCACAACTTCACGGAAACAGGAATTCAACTCACCAATTTCGTTTTCAGGTGCATCTATTTCCTGAAACGACAGGTCGCCAACCGCAATTTTCCGGGCCCAGCTCGAAAGCTTGCGAATCGGACGGACAATTCGGCCCGTAATCATTAGCGCGAATCCGATAACCAGCGCAACCGTCGCCGCCAGTATGAGAAGTGACAGGTTCCGCAAGCGCACTGCCGGCGCTAACGCCGCGGATTCTACTATTTCAGATACGATTGCAAACGGGATGCCGGCGATGGCGACATCGTGAATACTCCCCAGAACCGGTTCCCCGTCACGCCCCGTATAACGCATAGTCAACGTATTCGACCGGTTGCTCTGAGCATGCGCCGGTCCGCCGTTGTCCTTTGATTTTCGATTAGTCAGCCAGGTCGTAGCCAGGTCCGTCGTCAGCTTCGCGTTATGATTTAGAATCGCCGCCTCACTTTCGGTATCCGGCGCGGTTCGCATCAGAAGATCTTCGCCGATCAGGTACGTTTGTCGGACTGTTTTATGCCCGTCCATTTCGCGCATACTCTCCACGATTCGATCTATCTTCAATTGTATCGCCATCAGCCCCATGCCGTTTCCGTTGTCGTCGACGATTAGCTGTGTCAAGAAACCGGCCAGGAGATCACCTGAGGCCGGATAGTATTCCAGATCCGAGAAAACGGGGCTTCCGGACTTGAACGCAGCCTGGCAGCTTCGGGCGAATTTCGTATCCCGGTACTTACCTGTCAGCAGGTTGGTCCCGAGGTCATCCTCTTCCCGGACACTGAATATTACGTTCCCGCTAAGATCGATCAGGTATATGTCGTAATAATCATAAGCCTCACTGAGAACCCGTAAACTGTTGCCGCCGTCCACTGTCAGGATCGCCCACTCACGGCTCTTAACGAAGTTTGACATATTTTCGCCGCTCTTCTCGAATGAGGTCGTGAGGTCAGTTAACAATTTGACGGTCGGCGAAAGCTCTGAATGCAGCGCCAGATCTGTTAGCCGATAGCGGAACCAGTTGTTTATAAACCGGACTTCCAGGTGTGCTTCCGATGTAAGTAATTGCAGCGCAGCTTCATGCAGGCTCGATCGGGCGCTCGCATATGCGAGATAACTGACCAGAGTTAGCGGAATTATCGAGAGGGTGAGGAACCAGATTAAGAGTGTCCGCTTCAACCCGCCGGGTGATTTTGTTTCGGCCATGTTTATAATTTTCCGTGAGTCGGTTTTTTGGGACATAAGTTTATTTATTTTATTTGAACCCGGAGCGCAAGCCTGACTCCGAGAATACGGAGAGAGTTCGCATTTTAGTGTGTTATTTTTTAAGAACTTGAGAACCACGCTGAAGCGTGAACTCCAACGTGCGCTTCGCCCGTGTAATCCGGAATACTGCAGGGACAGACCGTTGGAGTTCACACTTTAGTGTGGTATTTTTTAAGAACTTGAGAACTTGAGAACCACGCCCCGCGACTGCGTGGGCGTGAACTCCAACAAGCCGTCCGGCAATCAACACGCAACACGCCTCACGCCCCAAGCTCCACGCCCCACGCAACACGTCAAGCTCCACGCCCCACGCAACACGTCAAGCTCCACGCCCCACGCAACACGTTTCACGCAACACGCCCCACGCAACACGTTTCACGCAACACGTTTCACGCAACACGTTCCACGCAACACGTTCCACGCAACACGTTCCACGCAACACGTTTCACGCAACACGTTTCACGGCTCAGTTCAGTGTCCCGAAGCTGTCATCGGCAAGTTTGTCGATATCTATCGGTTCGCTCAATATTCCGCCCTGCACCGCATAGTCCATGATCTGCTTCAACCCCGGCTTGTCCACGTTCAGATTCTTGTAGTTGATAACATCCAGATCCGAACGAAGACTCTGAGTAATCGCCGCTTCCGTATGCTCCGGTATATGTTTCCGGACCATCGCAGCGATCTCGCGCATTGCGGCGCCGCCGGTACTTTTCGCCTCCTCGATATCGAGCCCTGCTTTGTGGATATAGTGAATAACCTCCTGCAACGCGGATTTCTTACTCTTGATGCACGCGTCCGTCGCAATCGCGATGCATTCTACATGCCCGCCCGGCCACGGCATTACGTCCTTTGAGTACCAGGCAATGTGTCCGAAGCCCCGGGACTCGGCGACATCCGCCCACGGCAGTGATTGCTCGAATGACGCAGGCACCCCGCGGCTGTCAAGTCTTTTTATAAACGACGGCGATTTTTGCGGCGGAACTTCGGTCGCGATAACGTCTTTGTCCCGGCCAAACCCCAGGCCCAGAGTTTTTCCGTGATCTTTCAGGTATTTGTACAGCACGACCGTGTGCGTCGCCAGCAGCGAAGGGACGCCGCAACGGCTCGGCTTGCCGAGTTTATCCTTCGCCATGACGTATGCTTCCGCGACCTTTGCGTTCGGCTTCCGAATCGATCGTTCTTTCGGTAATTCCACGTGTTCATTCAGCAGGTCGTTAATAGCCAGCGCGTTTCCATCCCGATGCATAAGACTAACCCAGCGAAAGTCCGGATTCTCCAGAAACATGTCCATCGCCATAGGGCAGATGATATACGCCAAATCAACGTCGCCGGAATGGAAATAGGCCCGCAGTTCCGGCCAACTGCGCATGCGCTCGATCTTGTAATCCGCCTTCGTCATTTCATTTCGGTACTTCTCAAATGCTACGATTCCAGCGTAATGATCCGCGAGCGGAATGTATATCGCGTGGATTCGTTGTTTTCCCTGCCCCGGCACGGAATAGCAGGTACAGAATAGTAACCATACAAAGCCAACCATAAATCGTCGCCTGTTCCACATCTCCATTTACTCCTATCGTTATTTTTTACTGAACGTCTTCATCCGGTCCGAATATTTAACCGCGTTTATATCGTTAGCATTCGACGTACCAGAACCTGATGAAGACCACTCTATTACGGTTATATAAACATGTTATAATTAATGATCGCTTTCATCGCAGGTTGATTAACCGGGAGTTGCTGGAGTGAATCCACGAATTCCGTGGTTGCGCCCACGTTTTACCGTGGTGATGGCGGGCAGGGCAGGGAGCAGGGAGCAAGGGGCAGAGGCAGGGGGCAGGGGTCAGAGGACAAGGGGACAGGGGGACAGGGGGACAGGGGGACAGGGAGCAAGGCCTTATCCTGAACTTTCATAACACCAATTATATACCGAACGTCTTCAGGTTTTCGAAATATTGTTCGGAAATTCTTGGCTGACAAATTCGAAGCTATCCAAAAATTGTACTGCTTGCAGTATATCATGCCACTGACGCTCTGAAACAGAGCCTCCAAGACGGTACCAGTCTAGTTTGCTCAGAATGACATCTTCGGGCGATGAAAGGTAAAATTGAATTGCTCCTTGCTCTTCGTCCAGGACATCTCTTCTTCTTCCTTGAAAGCTTCCAGGTGGTAAGGTCCTTCTTTTACCACAAAAATGTATTGTGAGCGCTAGCCTGAATAATTCACCAGTATTCTGCTACGAGCCCTAATCTCTGCTCAAATAAACCGATTGGCTTGACTTCACATCTTAGTGAATGAAAATTCACTTTCACCGTGGCGCCTTCTCCAATCGTCTTATTATGAACGAGT
>JAJFLP010000074.1 GCA_021772635.1 Verrucomicrobiota bacterium
GGACTTTAGGGATCGTCACGAGAAAATAGATAAATTGAGACCAATTTTTCCCGGAATGAGGCGAATATTAGACATATTTAACGAAATTTCGGGAGAAAATGGGCCAATTTCAGCGTTTTCATAGTCGATTCGGCTAAAGTCCGACAGGCTCCTAGGGTTAGATGAGCCGGTTTATGATATGATCGATTTTGCAACTTTTCCAGCAACTAAAAGGCTTTCGATCTTTCAATTGACCACACACCGACTTGAGTCCTCAAGTTAAAATATCAATATAGGGATAAACGAGATGGAACGATTCGCAACATTACACGGAAATTCACTGGCCCTGAAGGGTCCGCAACTCAATGTTGGGGATACTGCACCGACTGCACGCTTAAGAAAAGATCTACTCTCAGATTACGACCTGAATGACGCCGCAGGGAGCCCGCGGGTCTATAGTGTGGTTCCTTCGGTAGACACTCCCGTTTGTGCTTTGCAGACGAAACGTTTCTACCAGGAGGCGGAAAAACTGGAGGGCGTGAAATTTTTTACTATCAGTTGCGATCTCCCGACCGCTACCGGTCGATTTTGCGGGGCAGAGGCAATTGACAACGAAAGAATTCAGTGCCTTAGCGATCATAAGTACGTCGAATTTGGGAGCCGTTACGGGGTATTGCTTAGTGATCTCAGAATACTGTGTCGCGCTGCTTTCGTGATTGACGCATCTGATAAAATTCGCTATGCGGAGTATGTCCCCGAGATTTCCGACCATCCTGACTACGATGCTGTCATTGCCTGTGCGACACAGCTAAACAATTAGCCTCCCTGTATCCGGGTATGCGGTCAAGCAGGCTTCGAATCAGCGTGAGCGGTAGAGTGCAGGGGGTAGGCTATCGATATTTTGCCGTACGGCTTGCGCGATCTATGAATCTCACCGGTTGGGTCAGAAATAATCCTGAAGGAAGTGTGGACATGGAAGTACAGGGCGACAGTGAGAAACTAGGGGTATTCGTACAAAATCTACGCAGTGGCCCGAGTCTTGCCGCGGTGATCAACCTCGTTCAGAGTGATATCCCACTCTATACGCATGAAGTCGGATTTGAGGTTAAATATTAATCTCATTTCCTAAGTTTTCTGGCCAGCTCCTCGGCGAAATCAGCAAATTCTTCTCGCGCATGGTCACTCGCCTTACTAAATTTCTCTTCTGTTGCACGCTTTAGGTCTTCAACAGGAAAGGATGACGGAGGACGCACGCACCATCCAGTAATCACTCCCACTATCAGACCAAAGATTAGCCCCCACATGAACGTACGAAAGCAGCTTGACGGCTCGTTGTCGCTTGCAGACGTTTTTCTTGTTTTTTTGCTTTCAGACATTGATTCTGGCAACAAGTTTTGCGGTTATATATTTAGATATTTACGCGCTTAGATTTGTAAATTTCTGTCAGTGCGTAAGCTTTGAGTTTTTCGCCCCAATCCCATTTAGTGTCTGATTGCATGAATAGACTTTATTTTACGAGAGGTATTTCGGACTTATCGGGTGCGCTGACGCACGCGACATAGCTGAAAGCTGAAAGGCCCTCGCCGCTAAGCGGTTGGCCTCTTTCGGCACACTATATAATAGACGACGATAATGATGCTGTTTAAATCTCGAATTACAAGACTACTAAGCATATCCGACAGGGAGTATCCTCGCCTTATATCGTTGAGTCTTGTACTCTTTTTGCTCATGTTCGGCTGGGCCTACGGTAGCGCGGGACGCGATTCATTTTTTATTAAACAACTCGGCCCTGAAAAACTGCCGTTGATGTATGTCATAAATTCTATTACTCTCGTCCTGGGTTCCTTTCTATACGCGATCATAGTGGACCGGTTCTCCCGGGTAAAACTTCTGTGGATATTGTTACTCTTCTCATCGGCTTCCCTCTTAGGCCTGAGATACATGATTTTTACGGGTAATCCCCTTGCCCCGTACTTCGTCTTTACCGGGTCCGAACTTATCATGAATATACTGATCATTATGCATTTCTGGACAGTCGCGAACGGTATTTTCGATGCACGTGAGGGAAAGAGAATCTTTCCTCTACTTGGCGGCGCCGGGCTAATAGGAGCCATTATTGGCGGCGGCTCTATTCAATTTGTAGTGGCCAGGATCGGAACTGAAAATTTGTTTTTAGTATGGTCTCTACTCCTAGCGATTACACTACCCGCGGCTTTTGGGATTCAGAAGGTTGCGACGATAGCGCCCACGGAAAGCGGGCGAGATCAGGATGAGAACCAAGAGAGGCCGAGCTTCAGAGAGGATCTCGCGGGCGTTTGGGAGGTTCCTTTGATTCGAACGTTGACTTACATGTCATTCCCAATGCTAATAGCCGTCTACATCATTGACTACCAGTTTTATGAGGCAGTCAACGAAGTCTTTGTGGATCAAGATAAACTCTCGGCATTCCTGGGACTGGTCGACAGTTCCTTCTCCTTTTGCGGTCTGATGCTTCAGCTGTTTATATCACAGCGGATATTGCAAAGGTTTGGTGTCGGAACCGTAAATTTAGTACATCCGATAAGCACACTGGTCGGCGCTGGCCTCCTGAATATTCGAGCTTTCTGCGTGCCGAGTCAGTCCCCTTCACTACTATCTTTTAGGACGTTTTCGGTCGTCGCGGCGTCTGCAAGTGATGAAGTGGTTAATTTGTCGATAGGCGGTTCAGCGAGACAACTCCTCTTCAACGCGATAAATGAGGGCAAAAGAGGAAAAAGCCGCGCTTTTATTTCCGGTACCGTGGAACCTGTAGGAGTAATTTTTGCCGGTTTATTCCTTATCTTAAGTGTAAACATTCTAGGAGTCTCCGAATCCTTTCTAGCCAGTGTCCTGCTGGGACTATGCTTGATATGGCTGTTGCTCGCGTTTAGGATAAAAGCACACTATGTACATTCACTTGTTGAGAATTTAGGATCGAGAAACCAGGGTATGCAATCGATCGCCATGTCTGAACTTAGCAATACGACTGACCCGCGGACGATCGCCGAATTACTTCAATCGGTTTCATCCGACAACGAAGAGGTCGGGCTTTTTGCGCTTGCGATATTACGGGAAACACGTTTTGACGGCCAAGTTCAGTCGCTCTGCAGCACCTTGACGCGGTCAACCGCCGCCGTGCGAATTGAAACATTATCTGTATTAACGGCGCTTAAGCAACCAGAAACCGTTACGCTAATCATTCCGCATTTGCGAACCTCAGACCCAGTTTTTCGCGCAGCAGTCGTGGGTGCAATCGGGAAACTGGGAAGCGACGACGAATTAGAAATGCTGAGCGCGTACCTTAAAGATACGAATCCAAATGTTCGGGCCGAAGCGATAATTCCATTCTTAAAGAAACCCAAAGAATCTTCACATTATCGGATGGGCATGGATTCATTGGAGATTCTGGCTAACGACAAGTCTTCCATCAGTCATGGGCTGGCGGCCTACGTGATTGGTGAACTCAAATCAAGCAGTCTAGTTCCGCTGCTTAAGCAGCTTATAAATGCTCAGGACGAAGATGTTCAAATCGCAGTAATCGGCGCAATAGGACGGGTTCACGATGAAGACTTAATCGGAAAACTCGTCGGGTTCTTGGCCAATAATCGGTTGCGAATACATGTTGTGGATGCCATCGTTAATATCGGGGCGGATGCCAGCGGCCCCCTGCACGCCCAACTGCGCAATCCCGAGGTTGAAATTGACATTAAAATGCAAATCGTTTACTGTCTCGGAAGACTCGGGGATATCAGGAGTATCAAAGAGTTGCTGGATCTTTTGAAGTTAACCGACCGATCCCTCAGTATTGAGGAAGAAACCGTTAGGGCCCTCACGTCGATTAGAAAGAATAGCGCCGACAGCGACTGCGAGGCAATCGCCGAGACTACGGAGCAAATTTCAGCATCGCTAAACGATTTACTGATCGCGCTCAAGAGCCAACGCAGCACGGTAAATTTTATCAGCGACTTAGAGGAGGGGCAATCCTCCTTCGTTTTAATGGATGCACTGTCTCGCGCAACACAGCGTCGGGAAGGAGTCGCCCTGAATTATCTGGAGTTTCTCGCCGATCCTGATATAATTAGGACTGCGAAGGAAAATCTTAATAGTAGTGATCAACGGGCACGTGCCGAAGCATTAGAAGTATTGGAGGGCAGCTGCGACCAAGGGCGCGCGCTCGCAACGCTTCTGGAAGGGGAACTCTCGGAAAGCTGGAATCGGGAGATCATAACAAATTCGGCGCAGGTTTTTGAGAAGATTTTACGTGACAATCGGGATCCATGGGTATGCTGTTGTACACTCTACGCGATCAGCCAGCTTCGTCTACCGGAGTTCGAAGAGAAACTTATCGAATGGCAAAATCAGCGAGCGGAGACGATCGAGTCAGATCCTTTGGTAAAAGCTAATTTTGAATTAGCTTTATCGCATTGCAGCAATCGGGAGACAACGGAAGATGACAAAGCGGAGATGGATAAAATGGAATTAAACATGAAAAGAATCCTGTTTTTGAGGAGTGTCCCGCTTTTCGTTGATGTGGAAGGCACCGACCTCCATTGGATTAGTTCCATAATCAAAGACCGGGCTTACCAATCGGGCGAGGCCATAGTTAAAGAAGGGGACCAGGGTGACGCAATGTACTTGATCGAGTCGGGCAGTGTACGCGTTGTCACCGGTGAAGATCAGCAAGTTACACTAGCAATATTAGAAGAGCGTGAGTACTTCGGGGAAATGTCTCTTCTCGATAGTGAGCGCCGCTCTGCCACCGTTGTCGCACATAAGGACGCACATCTTCTCGTAATCAGACGAGATGATTTTTATGAGCTTCTTATTGCGCGCCCCAAGATTTCCTTTTCGTTGTTCAAGACACTAAGCCAACGCCTTCGGGCGACTTTAGCGAAACTGTCCGCGAACCAGAAGCGCGAGCTGTTTTCCGAAACTCAAGAAATGGTAAAAAAGGCGGCAACAACTATAAGGCTACCGAAATCTGACGCACCTACTCCTGACGATAACACAAAAGACTCTTAGTTTTTCCGAAGTGCGTATATTTTCCTGCGCTGGCAGCAATACGGATGCGAGTTCAGGCCGCATGTTGGTCCGGATGGCCGAGACTCTCGCTCGTGCGGAGAGTTCACGCACACGCAGTGGCGGGACGTGATTCTTAAATTCCTAAAAAGAAATACCACGCTGAAGCGTGAACTCTAACGTCACCTAACACATACAAATCCTTAGCTTAGAGACATTCGTACTAGGCGGGTGTATTCGGACTCGTAGCACGAGTGTCTTTTGGTACTCGGTCCGCTGAGCGGGATTGCCGCGGTGAATTATTCAGGCTAGTCATTGAGATACGGGGATTCTGTAAACGCGCGTTCAAAATGGGTCATAAATCGCACACCTTCCTCGACGGAGATCGCTCCACGGTCCACGCTGGACTCCATCGAATGCCGCAACGACTCGATTAAATGTCCGGCTTTGTACTCGAAGTAACCAAGTATTTCTTCTATTGTCTCTCCCTTGATTCTATGCGTAATTTTGTATCCTCCAGTGCTTTCTGCGTCCAGCGAAATATGGACTGCATTTGTAGCGCCGAATAAATTGTGGTAGTCACCGAGGACTTCCTGATATGCCCCTACTAGAAAGAACCCGATGTAATACGGTTCGCCTTCGCGCGGCGAATGTAACGGTATCGTTTCATCCACGCCGCCACTATCAAGATACCGAACAACACATCCATCAGAATCGCATGTCAGATCAGCAAGCACACAATTCGTGTCGGGTTCCTCATCCAATCGATGAATCGGCAGTATCGGAAATATCTGTTCTATCGCCCAGCAGTCAGGGACTGACTGAAACAATGAAAAGTTAAGAATATACGTCGGTGCGAGTTGCCTATTAAGCTGATCGAACTCCCGGTGTCGCAAACCGTGTTGTTCCGCAATGACACGAATTTTGCGCATTGATTCCCAGTATAACGATTCAATTTCAGATCGTTCTTCCAATGATATGATTCCGACACGGAATCCTTCGACGGCTTGTTTGTAGATATAGACAATATCGTGATAGAAACCACGACAATTATTGTGTGTTAAGTTACGATTAATCCCTAGCATATCCTCAAGCATCTTAAACTCGGGATTTATACGACTGGGAAGGACATCGACATTCGGCCGGGAAAAGTCAACAGCGTTGGTAACCAGTACACTGTAATGCGCGGTCAATGCCCGCCCGGACTCAGTGATCAATCGCGGTTCGGGCAAGTTCTCGCTTTTACAGACCGTCTTAAGGGCATACACGATGTCCTCGGCATAGTCCGCTATCGAATAATTGATGCAGTAATCGCTGCTGTCATTTGATCCTGCATAGTTTATTCCAAGTCCGCCGCCGACATCGATGTACTCGATATTGATACCATCCTTACGAAGTGCTACATAGATCCGTGCGATCTCTGTCATCGCTTCTTTTATAATCTGGATATCCGGTATTTGGCTTCCAATATGAAAATGAAGCAAGTTCAGAGCGTCCAACTTCCCCGCTTCTTTCAAGAGGGTAATTGCACGCACTACTTCGCTGATTCTCAGGCCGAATTTAGACTGTTCGCCGCTCGTCTCGGCCCATCGCCCTTCACTGCGAGTCGATAATTTTACGCGAACGCCCAGTTTGGGCATTTTTTCAACACCACTTGCGATTTCTATTACTTCCTTTATCTCCGAAATTTTCTCTACAACCAAGATTGGCTTCTTGCCAATTCTGCTACCATACATAGCGGTTTTGATATAGTCGGTGTCCTTGTATCCGTTGCAAATGATTAACATCGTCTCCGATGCCAATGCTAATGCGGCGATTAATTCTGCTTTCGAACCGGCTTCGAGCCCCAGGTTTGTGCCGCCGTTGGTTTCAATCATGGCCTCAACTGCCAGTCGCTGCTGATTGACTTTTATCGGATACACCGGGCAATATTCTCCCGAATAGTCGTAAGTTTTTCGCGCCTGCTCAAAACATTCCACCAATTTTTTGATCCGATCAGAGAGAATATCGAGAAACCGAATAAGCACCGGCGGCTGTATATTCCGCTTTTGAAGTTCGTCCATTAGTACTTTTAGATCAATCTGGTTGGTAACGTCGCAGGTTGGAAAAACGCTCACGTTCCCCGATTCATTGATCCCGTAATAACCGTCACTCCACTGATTCGTTCGATATAACTCCCTTGCCTTTTCAATCGTCCAGTCGGAGTTTTTATTAGCATCACTCATTAGTCACTCGCATTCATTAGAATCATTATATTTCTAGAATTAGATTGTAGGCCAATGAATCCGTTCTCAATACCTATTTCATGATCCTGCCGGATCCGCGATCTTCGGTGTCGCAGGCTTGTATTGGGATACCCTCCACGATAAGTTTGCGGGCAAAAATGGATAAGAACAAAATTAAGTCACATCTGTTTTTCCCCGGTTGCTCCATGTGATATACGCGCAATCGTTGTCCGATTAATTTTACCGGCCAATCGCGTTCAGTCAATAAATAATTTTATCTACTGTTGGAATAAATTCCTATTGACAGCCTATATGCCACGAATCTAGCCTGATTAATTCATGCGATTCGTCGCGAGAGCGCTTAACTCGCTCATAATAAATTGATTAGAGAAAACTTGACGGCGAAAGTGAATATTCATTCACTGAGATGTAAAGTTGAGCTGATCGGCTTATTCGAGCAGAGATTAGGGCTTGTAGCAGAATACTGATGAATTATTCAGGCTAGTATTTCTTTGGACTCGGAAGAAAGAAGATTAAAAACAATGGAATTATACTGCAAGCAGTACAACTTTTGGATAGCTTCGAAGTTGTTAGCCAAGAATTTCCGAACGACATTTCGAAAACTCGATAATGTTCGATATATATTCATTAACCACAGCTACGTGTTTGGGGCTTCGCCTTTGATTACGCGCGAGTTTGACAATGTCGATCGATAAAAAAAAAGCTGCAAAAATCCTGGATGAGATCGCACTTCTTCTGGATTTAAAGGGAGAAAATCGCTTTAAAATTCGGGCATACGAAAACGCATCCCGGACGCTACTTACCCTGGATGACGATTTAGAATCACTCGTTCGAAGTGGAAAGCTTGCTGAGGTAAAAGGTTTTGGTAAAGCGATCGTTGAAAAGTTGACCGAATTGGTCACAACCGGCACCCTGCCCTACTGGAATAAATTGAAGGCTGAGTTTCCGCCGACGCTACTTGACCTACTTAATATTAACGGAGTCGGCCCTAAAAAAGTAAAATTATTCTACCAGGAACTTAACATCCAATCAGTCGATGACCTGGAGTCAGCGTGCGGCGACGGACGTGTCGCGGCATTACCCGGTCTCGGCCAAAAAACAGCAGAAAAGATACTCTTTTCTATAAGTCGCGCACGCGAGTTTCAGTCGTTGTTCTTGTATCAGGACGCGTATAAATCAGCTAGCGAGATGCTTGAGTACTTGCGAGCCTTGCCAGAGATCCAAAAAGTAGAGATAGCAGGAAGTCTGAGACGCCTGAAGGCGATAACAAAAGATATAGATATAATCGCATCGTCTGATTCGCCCGTTGACGTAATGGAGCGGTTTATCAATTCGCCAGCGGTGTCGACACCGCTGTCACAGGGAACTTCAAAATCTTCCGTACTTTTGCATAATGGAATCCACGTGGACCTACGCGTTGTACCCGATCATGTATATCCGTACGCGCTACATCATTTTACCGGTAGTAAGGAACACAACGTAGCGATCCGCTCCCTGGCAATTGGTAAAGGGTTAAAAGTGAGCGAATGGGGATTATTTCGCACGAACGGTGAAGCCGGGAATGAACTTATAGCGTGTAGCGAGGAATCCGAACTCTTCGCGAAATTGGGGATGACGTATATTCCGCCGGAACTACGCGAAAATCGCGGCGAAATCGAAGCTGCCGAACAAAATAACCTTCCGAACCTTGTCCATCTCGATGATTACAGGGGAGTCTTGCATTGCCATTCGCAGGCATCGGATGGTGTCGATCGAATAGAAGCTCTTGCGGAATGTGCCGTGGCAATGGGGCATTCCTACCTCGGAATAACGGATCACAGTAAGGCCTCCTTCCAGGCGAATGGGTTAAGTGAGCAACGGTTGTCGGAGCAGGTTGAGCACATCAAAAAACTTCGAGACCGTTATTCGGATAGAATTCATCTTTTTTCAGGTATTGAGTGCGACATTTTAAAGGACGGAACACTGGATTTTTCTGACGATATCCTGGGGAAACTTGATTTTGTTATTGTCTCCGTTCATAGTAGCTTCTCTCTGGCGGAACAAGAGATGACACGCAGGATCATCAGAGCCATAGAACATCCAGCAACCAGGATCCTCGCCCACCCTACCGGGCGTCTACTTCTAAAACGTGACGCTTACAACGTAGATATGGATCGGGTCATCGATGCTGCGGCGGCAAATAATGTGGCGATTGAGCTGAATTGTAATCCAATGCGAATGGACATGGATTGGCAGCTCTGGAAAAACGCCAGGAACAAAGGAGTGCTGTGCAGCCTGAATCCGGACGCACATAGTGTAGAGCAATTTTCATTTATTCAAGACGGCATCGGATGTTGCCGAAAGGGCTGGTTGGAAGCGCGTGACATTATTAATTGCTGGCCAGTCAGCGAACTAGCAACCTTCCTCAGCGGTGAATTCCAGAGCTAGTGTAGCGTCCCATAAATAACTTGTCATTTATGGGACGCTACACTAGGTCATTACAGGATCTGCGTCGCCAAAACAATCATTATTCACCTTCATTGAGTTGCTGTTATGATGGATCGTATTGTATTAGTATTGATCGCTATTTTTCTAGGCTATGTTCTTTACGACAAATTGTTTAATGAGGAGACCGGCGGACAGTCGCCGGATAATCCTCTCGGAACGGAAATATCTATGGATGAGTTCCTGCGGAACAACAAGTACGAATATGTGGCGGAGGAGAACAAGGTCGTGCCCGAATTTGGTATTCCAGCCCGCGTTATAACCTACCGAGATCCGACTTTACCTAAGAATAGTGATCAATACGATTTCGTCTTACTTTTTATAGATAAACCGGGAAAACTGCGCGGTATCGGGTCGTACTTTACGCCGAAAGTAGCAATTCCGCCGCACCAGGGGAGAACAGAAAAGCTGATGACAAAGTTCTGGAAGAATGTTGATAAGGTAGACCCTGATAGTAAGATGAACTTCGTAAACCCCGATGATTTAAACGATAGTAATCCGACGTATACGTATGAAGTACATAGCGATACGCTCAATGCGGTTTGGATTCGAGATCGCCGACAAGATCGCATATTCATTACTACCATGCTCAGTATTCGCGAATTGAAGCTCCGCGAAAAACTTCGATCAGGTACTGAGGGCGCAGAACCTACGGAAACAGCGGCCAAAGCCGATAAGGAAGAAGCTGACGAAGAGGCATCGGCTGCCGAGAGATTGGAGAAGCATAAAACCCTGCTTACCCAGCGAACGGCACTAGCCCGCGATTTTCGGCGGCTGAAAAAGAAACGTGCGAAAACTGCGGATCCGACCAAAAAGAAAATCATTGAAAAGCAGATGAAAAGCATTGCAATGAAGGCAGGCACACTGCAACAAATGATTACGGAACTCGAATCAACTCTTCCGGAAGGCGCCGCTACGTCGACGGAGTAGATTCGGACAAGATCGATGCCTCGGAGTACCGCGTATCTTGTCTTTCGCAATTATTAACCTCCTGCAGACAGAAGGTATTTTGATTTCCCCGCGACGGGGACTATATGTTAAGAACGTGCCACTGGTGAATTCCACTGGCCTTGCTGAGGATTTTTCCAAAAATATCTAATATCGAACAAGAAATTATGAATATTGAAGTGAAAGAACGTTCACAACTATAGTTAATGTCTGCCGAACGTCTTTGTCCCGCATGCGTGACGGAATATTGTTTCCACCGCGGCGGATTTCGCTAGACTCAACATAGATCTTAGGCAATGAATTCAAAGTCGTCTCCGCACGAGCGGAGTCTCGGGTAATCCGGACCAAAAATTGTACTGCTTGCAGTATACATACTTAAGAATCTTCATTGTTGCACGTTTGAATTAAGGCGTTACGAGAGAGTCCTTCGCTCTCTATAGTTCGACGCATACTTAATTTGCACTAGTGGTGTAAATTCCTGGTCTGATTCAGAAGGATTACGGACACGGACACTATAAGGTGCACAAAATTTATTAATTGAGGCATTCGAATGAACGAATCAGAACAAGCTCAAGCACCGAAAGTTGCAATTTTAATGGGAAGCAAGTCTGACTACACTAAAATTGAGACCGCTGTCAGCATCCTAAAAGAGTTCAACGTTAGCCACGCCGTGAGAGTAATGTCGGCACACCGCAGCCCCGACGTTGTCGTTGATTTCACCAACGACGCGGCAAGCCGTGGATATAAAGTCATCCTTGCTGCTGCCGGTGGTGCTGCGCACTTGGCCGGTGTCGTTGCCGCGCATACCCAACTGCCAGTGGTAGGAATTCCGGTACACGGCGGTGCATTTTTCGGTGCTGACGCTTTGCTAGCAACCGTACAGATGCCGGGTGGCGTTCCTGTAGCGACCGTTGGAGTAGGCAGTGCTGGCGGTAAGAATGCGGCACTATTCGCGATAAGAATACTGGCGCTATCGGATTCCGAATTGGCACAAAAACTGGATGCGTATAAGGAGCATGAGCGTGCGAAGGTTGTCGCAGCGGATGAGCAACTGCAGAACGAGCTTCAGGGAACGTGAGAAGCGAACGATACTGCATGCAGTACAATTTTGGGTCTGAATTACCCGAGACTCCGCTCGTGCGGAGACGACTTTGAATTCATTGCCTAAGATCTATGTTGAGCCTAGCGAAATCCGCCGCGGTGGAAACAATACTTCGAAAACCCGAAGACGTTCGGTTTAAAATGCATGTCGCATCTATCACTAACCGCCTCTGTAGTCTGACGCTTGGATCAATCTCTATTGCAATGGGTTGGTGCAACGCGCCAGTGGTAACGGCAGCGGACAGCGCGGCGCCGTATTTACCGCAAAGTCCGGCGGCTCAAAAAATCGATTATCCGGCTGGTGCACTGATGTCGATCCTTGAAAGAGAAGGCATTGACACTGGTGCGCTGTTTTGTGACCCTGAGCTGCTGTCTGAAATCGAAAAAACTATTGCTGCTTACGTCGATCGTAACATCACGTTCCCAACTAGTCGAACGGCACCCACTGAAGCAACTAACAAAACATCTCCCGCAGCTATTACCTTTTTTTACCTCGATAGCGAAAGCACTTACCTTCGTACTCCGACATTGACGAAAGGGAGTTTAGCAGAGATTAGAAGCTTGCTAGCATCATGCGACCCCAAAATAACCACTACGATCATTTGGGACTTTCGCTTTTGTAGACATTTCAACGACACCAATTTCCGGAACTACGAGGAATTGTTTGCAGCCTTTCCAAATATCCGCTATATCGTATTGGTTAATCGAGAAACATCCGGCGGGTTTGAGATATTAGCAGGACTTCTACAGGATACCCGTAATGGCGTAATCTTGGGGGAAAAGACTGCAGGACAACCGTATCAGCGTAAAGAAATAGGCTTGCCGAACGGCGGAGTTATACGATTCCCGCTGCAAGAGTATATTTCCGTTTCTGGCAAACCGGTTGCGGCAGCGGCTTGCGTCCCGACGGTCGCCTATCGCGATTCACTCGATGCTACGTCTTTTAAGGAGAAGCTTCACGATCAGAATTTAATACGAAACGATCACGGAATACAACAGGCAATGGAACTTACACGCGCATATCGACTCTTCGGGAAAAAAAGGTTCTAGTACCTGCTTGTATTAATTCTAATAATTATGATTGCACCTATTTTTCGCTGTACTGCGTCGCTATCTTCGGGCGCGTACCCGTAGGTACGCGTCGATTATAGCAACGAAGTACAGTAGAAAAAGAGGTGTAACCCCTTGGGCAA